>NZ_JBHJZH010000016.1:0-114515 GCF_042270935.1 Pseudarthrobacter sp. NPDC055928 | reverse complement strand
CTCTACCACCTTTTTGTTTACCCGGGGTTCATGGCTTACGGAGGCCTGCGTGAGCCAACCGGGGCCGTGGGCGGGACATCCCGCCGTCGTCCGCTGTCCTTTTGCCCCGAGCCTACCGCTGGACAACGTCGACATCATTGCGCACGACGCCTTCGGGTTCCCCTCCCGGCTGCCTCGGTCCGCGCGATAACCTGGGCGTTGCGGCAATCAGGAGGGCAGCCACAGCCACGGCGGCGCTCAGGATCAGGCCCGGTCGGTACTGTTCCAGCATCGCGGCCGCATCAACGGCGGCACCTGCGTTACCGTGACCGCTCACCATTGCCGTCGTAACGGCCAGCACCAGTGCGGCACCAACCTGGGTGCTGGTCTGGATCAGGCCCGCGGCCAGGCCTTGCTCGGCATCCCGGATGCCTGTGGTGGCCTGGACGTTGATGGACGGGAAGGCGAGGGCGAAGCCGACGCCCAGCAGCACGACGGACGGCAGGATATCGGTCATGTAATTCGGCGAGGTGCCCACGCGAAGGAACAGCACGTATCCGAGCGTCAACGCTGCCAGTCCGGTCAGGATCAGCCGCGGGGCGCCGAATCTCTCGATGAGCCGGTCCGCGAAGGGTGCGCTCGAGGCAACCAGCAGGCCCGCCGGGAGCAGCGCCAGGGCCATGCCAAGAGGGCTCCATCCCAGTACGGACTGCAGGTACAGCGTCAGGATGAACTGGAAACTCAGGTAGGAACCGAATAGCCCCACGGCACTGAGGTTGGCCCGGGCAACCCAGCCTTCCTTAAGGATGCTGAACCGGATCAGGGGGTGCCTGACGCGGTTTTCGATCACGGCGAACGCTGCCAGCACCACCGCGGAGACTGCGAATCCGGCGATAGTTGCCACAGATCCCCAGCCGTTTTCCGGTGCTGCTACCAGCGTGTAGACCAGGCCCAGCATGCCGGCCGCGAGCGTGATGGCGCCCCAGACGTCATGCCCGCTCTGTTGTTCTCCGTCTGCCGCCTGGCCTGCGGTTTTGTCCCGCGGTATGTACTTCAGGCCAAGGATCACGACGGCGACTGCCACCGGAACGGAGACCAGGAAGGTCCAGCGCCAGCTCAGGGAGGTCATGAGGCCTCCCACAACAAGGCCGAGGGAGAATCCGCTGGCGCCGAACGTGGTGAAGATAGACAGGGCGCGGTTGCGTTCGCGCCCCTCGGCGAAGTTGGTGGTGATGATCGAGAAGGCAGCGGGGGCAGTGAATGCTGCGGCCAGGCCCTTGATGAAGCGGGTGGCGATCAGCAGGGCAGGGTCATCCACCAGCCCGCCAAGCAGGGATGCTGCGGCGAAGACGCTGAGGGCAATCAGGAAGATGCGCCGGCGGCCGAGCAGGTCCGCCATCCGTCCGCCCAGCAGGAGCAGGCTGCCGTAGCCGAGCACATAGGCGGAGACGATCCACTGGAGGGATTCGGTTCCGAGATGAAGTTCGGTGCCGATCGAGGGCAGGGCCACGCCGACCATGGATACGTCGAGTGCGTCGAGTGCCAGGACGGTGCACAGGACCAGGAGGAGCATCCATTGTGCGCGGGTCCAGCGCACAGCTGTAAGCCGGTCTCCGGCTGATCTTTCAAGGGTGGAGGTTGAAGTCATGGCTACAACTTATATGACGCGTCATTGAATGACAAGGAATATTATGACGTGGACTTTTTGATGGGCTGTGAACTAGAATCGCTGCATGGCAAAACCGCAGGACCAACAGCTGGTTGAGCAATGGCGCAGCATCCAGACCACGTACTTCCACACCGCCGGGGCGCTGGAGCGTGCGTTGGAGGCGAAGTTCAGCATTGGCCTGACAGAGTTTGAAATCCTGGATCTCGTGGCCGAAAACACCGACGAGGCCTGCCGGATGAAGCAACTTGGTGAGCGCACGCCCATGACCCAGAGCGCCATGTCCAAGGTGGTGGACCGGCTCGATAAAGCCGGGCTCATCTCCCGCCATTCCTGCGAAGATGATCGGCGCTCACTGTTCCTGGAACTCACCGACGCCGGCCGGGCGCTCCACCGGGAGGCCGCCGTCGAACACCGCGCCCTGCTGAGGGAAAACCTGGCCAAGGACTAGGCGTCCGTCGCCGGTCGAAAAGAGACGAATTACCGCCGGTGCGCAAGCCGCAAATACACCGCAATCAGGCGGGCTAGTAGGACAGTGGCGGCGGGTTCAGCGACATCTTAGCAGTCCTCACACACTCTATTTCCCTGCCCGACTTCGCTTCGCCGTCGTCATATCCCAGCGGCTGGCTAGGCCGGGGCCAGCGCCCGCACCGAGTTTCGCTCTACTGTGGGGCAGTAGATCTTCTCCGGGCCGCTGGACTGTGGTTCATCCAGGCCCAGCAGCATCCTGACTCCGGCGGCGCCCAGTTCGTAGTGGGGGAGGGACACGGTGGAAAGGGGAGGCCGCAGGTGGGCAGCGATCACTTCCTGGTTGTCGAATCCCACCACAGCTATGTCGTCGGGGATGGAGAGGCCTTGCTCGCGCAGCCCGTCGTACAGCCCCATCGCCATTCGGTCGTTGTAGCAGTACACGGCCGTGACGTCGCGTTTGAGGAGTGCCTCGGTTGCTCCGTACCCGCCTTCCTGGTCTGGGTAGGCCTCCATGACCAGGTCCTCGTCGAATGTGATGCCTTCAGCTTCCAGCGCTTCCCTGTAGCCCTGGAGCCTGCCGTCCTTCGCCGGGGCGGGGATGGTGGCGTTGATGAACGCGATCCGGCGGTGGCCGTGCTTCAGCAGGATCTCTGTGGCTGAGCGGCCCCCCTGGACTTCGTCCGGGACCACAGCCCGGGCGCCCGGTTCTTCGGCAAAGCAGTTGACCAGGACGAAGTCCGATTCACGGAGTGAGTCCGGAACGTCTGTGGGCCGGTGGAACCATGTGGAGTAGAGGATGCCGCGGACCTTGTACTCGAGCATCATGGCGATCGCGTCGGTCTCAAGCTCGCGGTTGCCTTCGGTGTTGGCGATGAGGAGGGCGTAGCCATGTTTCCAGGCTTCGTCCTGGGCGCCGTGGATGATCTGGCCGGCGAACGGGGTGGTGGCGATCGCGTCGGCGACCAGTCCAATGAACCTGGAACTTCCACTGACCAGGTTTTGGGCCATGGCGTTGGGCCGGTAGCCCAGGTCCCGGATCGCGTCGTGGACCCGTTTGCGGGTTTCGTCGGAAATCCGGGCGGCCTTTTTCTTGTTCACAACAAGGGAAACAGTGGCTGTGGAGACGCCTGCGGCTTCGGCTACCTGGCGCAGGGTGACGGGCTGGGCACGGCGGGCCTGCTGTAAGGGGGCAGCCGCCGACGGCGTACCCGAAGTGTTCTCCTGCGAAATCATCTGCCCTCCGTCAGGAGTATATCGGCCTGTCATCCCTTGCTCGCCCCGCTTTCCAGGCCCTGGATCATTGCCTTGTTGAGGACGAGGAAGACCAGGAGCAGGGGTGTGATGGTGACGCAGACGGCGGCGAAAGTGGCCGTCCAGTCCGTTTTGCCCATCGCGCCGATATAGTTCTGCAGGCCCAGCGGGATGGTCTTCAGCTCCTCGGAGAGGACGAACGTGTTGGCGAAGATGAAGTCGTTCCAGATGAAGATGCTGTTGACCAGCACCACGGTCACCACAGTGTTGAGTGAAAGGGGCAGGGTGATCAGCCCGAAGATGCGGTACGGCCCGGCACCGTCCAGTGACGCAGCCTCATACGTTTCCCGGGGGATGTACTCAAAGAATGAAGAGAACAGATAGATCGACATCGGCAGGGCGAAGCCGGCCAGGGGGATGATCATTGAGGGGTAGGTGTCGAGCAGGTTGATGCTGGAGTAGTCGATGAAGAGCGGTACGAGTGCGATCTGCACCGGCACGATGATGCCGATCAGGAACAGGCTGCGGACGATCTTGCTGAACCGGAAGCCGAGGACCTGCAGGGCATAGGCGGCCATCATGCCCAGCAGCACGATCAGGAGGTTGGCGCCCATGGTGACGATGAAACTGTTCAGGATGTTCATTCCGAGGTTGCCGGTCTCGAAGGCGCGGGCGTAGTTCTCGAACGTGATCGCCTTGGGAAGCGCGAAGGGGTCGCCGGTCGCGAAGTCGTGTTCGGTGCGCAGGCTGGTGATGAACAGCCAGGCCAGGGGATAGACCTGCACGATGACGATGAGGGCGATGATCACCCTCGAGAGGGTGCCGTGGAGGCTGGGCGGCCGCCGTCTGCGAAGCGGCGGCCCAGTCTCTGATGGCGCTGCCACGGGCCGGGTAACTGGAGCTGCTGGCGCGGTCATGCGTCCGCCTTTCGTTTGAGCATGAAGAGGATGAGTCCGACGGCCACCAGGCACTCGATGACGATGAAGACGGCGATGGTACTTGCGTAGCCGAAGTCGGTACTGGTGAATGCCGTCTTGTACATGTATGTGGTCAGCAGCTCCGAGGACTGTCCAGGGCCGCCGTTGGTCATGAGGTACGGGATATCGAATCCGCGCAGGCCGTAGGTCGTCGCCATGATCGTGGTGGTGATCCAGACGGGCATGATGTGGGGGAAGCGGATCTTGGTGAAGAGCTGCCACCGGGAGGCGCCGTCCAGGCGGGCGGCTTCCTCAAGTTCCTGCGGGACGGACAGCAGGGCCGCATAGATGATGAGCATGTAGAGTCCGGTGAACCGCCAGCCCTCAGGGGCTGACACGGCAGCGAGCACGGTGTTGATGTCCGAGAGCCAGGGGCGTTCAAGGGCGCCGAGGCCGATCCAGTTCAGGAGCTGGTTGAGGAGGCCCACCGGTTCGATCGAGTAGATCCGCACGAAGAGGAACGCGATGGCCACCGTGGAGATCACCGCCGGCAGGAGATAGAGCGTTTTGATCAGCTCGCGGCCGCGTCGCATCGACGTGAGGAGGCTAGCGACAAGCAGCGCGCCGCCGAGCTGCAGGACGAGGCAGATGGCGAGATAACCGAGGGCGTTGAAGAAGGAGCGCCAGAAGATGTCGTCTGCGGTGAGCATCCGGACGTAGTTTTCGAGCCCCACGAACTCCATATCGCTGATGCCGTTCCAGGAAAAGAAGCTCAGGAACAGCGACTGCAGGATGGGGAACAGTACGGCGACGCCGTACAGCAGCAGGGGTGGGAGCAGGAAGACCAGGACTGAGAGTCGTGACCTGTTGGGAAGCATGGCTGGGCCTTTCGGGTGGGGGCCGAAGCCCCCACCGCTGTGATTACTTGAAGAACTTCGGGGCGTTCTGCGCGATGGTGCTGTCCATCGTGCTGGTGAACTGTTCGGGGGTGATGTTGCCCTGGACGAGGAGGACGAGCTCCTGCTGCAGCCTGCCGTTGGTGGTCGGGTCGAGCTGGGTGTCCCATGGCATGGCCTGCTTGTCCCCGAGGTCGTTGGCCATCTCCAGGGCCTTCTTGTACAGCGGGGTTGCGTTCGCCGGAACGGCGGTCTCAACGTTGGTGGTCGGCGAAAGCGCACCGGTGGCTGCGTACTCGGACGGGTACTTCGCCAGGGCAAACTTCAGGAAGTCGCTCACGAGCGGGTCGTACGTCTTGGCGTTGACCGCCATTCCAATGCCCGACGGCGAGACGAACTCGTTTGCCGCGGTGACGGATCCGTCGGTGGTTGGCAGGGTGAAGAAGTCGATGTCATCGCGCACGGCAGGATTCAGCTTGTCAGTTGCCAGGCTTGGCAGCTCCCAGGTACCGATGTTGTACATCGCGGCCTGGCCTGAAGTGAACTGGTTCTGTGCATCGGAGTACCCCTGGGAGGAGAAGCCGTCCTGGAAGCACTTGGCCTTGCCAAGCGCAGCCAGCCATTCGACGGTCTTTTGGCCTGCCGGGTCGGTAAATTTGGCTTCGCCCTTCTTGAGCTTCTGGATGAACTCCGGCCCGGCTTCACGGAACGGCTGGTAGGCCACATACCTTTCCAGCGGCCACTGGTCCTGGCCGTCGATGGCGATGGGGGTGATGCCGGCTTCGCGCAGGGCCGTGCACATGGCGGGGATGTCATCGAGTGACTTCGGAGCAGACACGCCGGCCTTCTGCAGGAGTGCCTTGTTGTACCAAATGAATTCCAGCTCGAACTGGAACGGGATCATGTGCAGGGACCCGTCGTCGAAACGCTGGTAATCCAGTGCGCTGGGCCGGTAGTCGTCATAGACGTCCAGGGACTTGAGCAGCTTTTCGGCGTCGACCATTTTGCCTTGCTTCGCCAACTGCTGGGCGAAGGGAGTGGCATCGGTGTCGAAGAGTTCGGGAAGCTTGTTCGCGGCGGCGAGGGTCTCGAGTTTCTGGATGTAGGAGGGCCGGTCCGGGGTAGTGATCAGGTTGAGCGCGAAGCCCGGGTGGTCCTTGGCGTAGTCCTCGGCGAGCTTCTTCATGATGTTGATGACGGCGCCGTCGGCTGGCCGGGAGAGCAACCACGAGATTTCCCGTGGCTTGACCTCTCCGGTGGGACTGACGTTGGAAGGGTCAGTGGTTCCTCCGCCGCCGCATCCTGCGAGGGCGATGGCAGCGGCAGCAGCCACGGCGGCCGTGAATAGCTTTTTCATAAAAATCTCCTTTGATTCGGGTGAAAGCAGTCGGGTGTTTAGTTGTCTGTGCGCTTGCGTATGTGAAGGTCGGTAAGGGTGGCGGACCCTTCGCCGGTGAAGACGCCGATCCGTCCCGCCGGGAGGTCGTAGATCCTGGTGCTGAGGGCCACCTGACGGTCCAGGACGGCTACGCACAGGTCCCCCTCCACGATGAGTTCGAGGGTGTGTTCACCGGGAGCCAGGTCGCAGGCACGTTCGAGTTCGATCTCGAACGGAACGTCCCCGGAGACATGCCATTGCGCGTCGCCGGTGACTTTCCGGGGCCACCGGTCGAACACCATGCGGCCGCGCTTCGGTTCAAGGCGGAGAACGTAGGATTGGTCCCCGTCCTGGCTTGAGCGCAGCAATAGCCCGCATTCGGTGGTGCCGGGTTCGATGTCCAGTACCGCCGTGGCGTAGAACTGAGCGGGCAGTACTTCGTCGGTGATGGTGGCGGCATATCCGTCCGGCGCCTCCAGCCGTGCGGGCAGTTCCTTGTTTAGCGATACCGGCACGTCATCCCAGAAGCTGTCCACGAGTTCGTCGGCGAAGCCGAATCCCAGCGTTCCGTCGGTGTTTTGCCGGGCTTCCAGGACCGACATGGTGCCGGCCCACTGCCAGGGCCCGTCGTCGGAATTGCCTTCCTTGCTGGCGATCCAGCCGAAGAAGAAACGGCGTCCATCGCGCTCCGCGGTCTTGGATGCATAGAACGCACGGCCGTCCACCGAGTCCAGGTTTGGTACTGTCCATGGGCCGTCGGGGCTTTTGGCCATGCGGTAGCGGGTGGTGAATGATTCGGAGAACTCCGAGTAGACCATGTACCACCAGTCGCCCCACGCGAAGACGTCCGGGCATTCATGGGTGATGTAGCGCCGGGGGTCCCAGAACGGTTCAGTGTGCTGCCACGTCAGCAGGTCGTCGGAGACGCACTGGGCAATGACACCCCGACGGCGTTCGGGGCCCGCGGAGTGCCGGGCAGCCAAAAGCATCCGCCACTGGCCTGCGGCCTCGTCCCGGAAGACGAAGGGGTCCCGCCAGTCGCCGGACTCGTAGCCGTCCGGGGCACCGAAGGTCAGTTCCGGGTGCTTCACCCACGTCTGCATGCCATCGGTGCTCGTGGCTTGCATCACGAGCTGAAGAGGCGCGCCGTCCGGTCCAAGGTTGCGCGGATTCTGACCCGTGTAGAACAAACGGTGGATGCCGTCCGCGTCGACGACGACACTGCCCGTGTAGGCGTTGAAGTCCGGGTCCGTTTCGCTTCCGTGTTGGAGTGAGACGCCCTGGTCCTCAAACTGGGTGAGGTCTTTGGTGGTGACCAGGTTCCAGGAGGTTCCCGGCTTCGGGTCTGCGCGGACCTCGTGCAGGTAGAAGAGCCAGAACTCCCCGTCCTTCTCGAAGGGGATGAGGTCTCCCACCCAGCCGTCGGCGGGTTTGAAAAAAACTGAGCGATTCATCGGCTCTGATGTCCAATCTGCTAAAGCGTTTAATCACCATCAGCATAAGTGTGCTGGCTCACATGATCAAGCGTTTTAGCAAACTTTATCCGGCGGCCTATAAATGGTGGCTCTTGACAGGAAAGCTGAGCGTACTCATAATTGAGTGTATTCAGTTATCTAAGCCAGCAAGGAGCAGGAAGCATGAGAGCGTTCGTCGTCAAGAAGTACAAGGCTCCGCTGCAGGAGGCGGATGTCCCGGAGCCCACCGTGGGGGAGCAGGATGTGCTGTTGAAGGTGCAGGCCGCGGGTCTCAATGTCCTTGATGAGAAGATCCGGGCGGGCGAGTTCAAGCTGATCCTGCCGTACCGGCTTCCTTTGATCGCCGGAAACGATGTTGCCGGAACCGTCATCCGTGTCGGTTCGAAAGTTCGCTCTTTCAAGGTTGGCGACGAGGTTTACGGACGTCCGGCCCAGGACCGCATCGGCACGTTCGCGGAGCGAATCGCCGTTGCGGAGGCCGATCTGGCTCTTAAGCCGGCATCGGTCAGCATGGAGGAGGCGGGCTCGCTTCCACTGGTCGCACTGACCGCGTGGCAGGCGCTCGTCGAGCGAGGCAACGTGAGGCCCGGCCAGAAGGTCCTCATCCACGCCGGCGCCGGGGGCGTCGGATCGATTGCCATCCAACTCGCCAAGCACCTCGGCGCAACCGTGGCAACCACAGCAAGTGCCTCGAATATCGATTTCGTGCGCGAGCTCGGCGCCGACACCGTCGTTGACTACCGCAGCCAAGACTTCGAACAGCTCCTGAGCGGCTACGACTTGGTGCTGGACAGTCTCGGCGGCAAAAACCTCGAAAAGTCCCTGCGCGTGCTCAAGCCCGGCGGCAAAGCCATCGGGATTGTTGGACCTCCAGACCCGGCTTTTGCCCGCGAAGCCGGCCTGAATCCAGTTATGCGCCTGGCCGTCAGGGGCCTGAGTGCAGGCATCCGACGCCAAGCCCGGAATCTGGGCGTCAGCTACGAATTCCTGTTCATGCGCGCCAGCGGCGACCAGTTGCGCCAGATCACAGCCCTCATCGACACTGGAGCGCTGCGCCCCATTGTTGGACGGGTTTTCCCCTTCGACCAGACCGTCCAGGCTGTCCACGGCCTGGAAAAGGGCGGCATTCGCGGCAAGGCCGTCATCAGCATCCCCTGAGCAGAAATCCGGGCAGCGGAACCATCCTCTGCTTCGCCAGATGAGCAACAACACAACATAGGAGAAGCATCATGATCAGGCACGACACCTTGAACGAACCCGTCATCACGTCCTACGCCAAAGCGCCGTCCCGCATCATCAGAGCCGGCGGCGTCAATTACGCCTACCGGGAGCTTGGGCCCAAGGGCGGCATCCCCGTCGTCTTCTTCGTCCACCTCGCGGCAACCCTGGATAACTGGGATCCACGCATCGTGGACGCCATTGCGAAGAACCACCATGTGGTCACCTTCGATAACCAGGGTGTGGGCGCCTCCTCGGGCCAGGTGCCCGACAGTATCGAGGCGATGGCGGATGATGCCTACAACTTCATCGAGGCGCTCGGATTTGGGAAAATAGACATCTTCTCCTTCTCACTCGGCGGCATGATTGCCCAGGCCCTGGTGCTCAAGCACCCAGACCTCGCGCGCAAGCTTGTCCTCACCGGCACCGGTCCTAAGGGCGGCAAGGACATGGACAAAGTAGTCGGGACCACCTACTACGACATCATCCGCGCCGCCCTTACCCGGTCCGACCCCAAGGAGTTCCTGTTCTTCAACCGCGACGCAGCGGGCAAGCGGGCCGCGAAGGAATTCCTGGCGCGACTGGAGGAGCGCACCGCCGACCGCGATCTCCCGATCAAAGTCAGGGCATTCCAGACTCAGCTGGAGGCCATCAAGAAGTGGGGGCGGGGGGCGCCGGCAGACCTTTCGAAGATCACCCATCTCACCCTGATCGCCAACGGGGACAATGACCGGATGGTGCCATCGGTCCTCTCCGAGGACCTGCACCGACGCATCAACGGCTCCGAATTGATCATCTACCCCGGTTCAGGCCATGGAGGTATCTTCCAGTTCCACGACAAGTTCGCCCCGGTAGCGGCAGAGTTCCTCGCCCGCTGATCTATCGTTGCGACGGAGCCGTCTTCAGATGCCATGCGAAGATGAGAGCAGTATCTGAGCAGCAGCACTAGTGACGGTGTTCGCAACTGAGTCCAGTCAGATTTGTTCCCGGAAGGTAGCCATGTCGCTCGCATCCAAGTCCGTCGGTCGGCGCGAACGCAATAAGCAGGAGAAGCTTGACCGCATCACCGCTGCCGCCAGCGAACTCTTCTCTGTGCATGGCGTCGACGAGGTCACCACGCAGCAGATCGCAGACAAAGCGGACATCGGCACCGGCACGTTGTTCCTTTACGCCAAGACCAAGGGCGAGCTGCTCCTTCTTGTGCAGAACTCCAGTTATCGCGACGCACTCCAGCGCGGCCGGGCGGCGGCGGAGAAGACCCCAGACGTGCTTGATGCCGTTATGGCCATTGTGCGGCCCGTCGTGGAATGCAACCGCACCCAGATCGATAACGGACGGACCTACCTGCGGGAGATGATTTTCGGCGACCCCGAGGAACCCCACCACCGGCAAGCTCTGGCCCTGTCGGCGGAAACTGAGGAAGCTATCGTCGCGATCCTGCTGCGCGATGAGAGCGTCACCGAAACCCAGGCGACGGCGCGGGCGCACATCGTCTCCGCCATTATGTTTGTCAGCATGGCAGTCGCCGCCAACATCGACCGCACCGTCGATGACCTTCTGCAGGACATCAGGACACAGACCGAGGTCCTCCTGAGTCCAGAAGGGGCCTAAACAGCTACGCTGGCGGACAAAACGCAGCCTCGTTAGTAGACCGAGCCCTCGAGCAGCTCGGAGAGCCTGCCCGCCGCGCGCCGGAGTTCCGGCACGCCCGCTTTCAGGGTCGCTTCGCTGGCGGCCTCCACAGGACTCGTCAGCGAAATGGATTCAGTGGGGCGGCCCACCCTGTTCGGGATAGCCACGGCCACCGACAGGACCCCCGTGGCCCGCTCATCGGCCGAGTACGCGTATTCCGCGGTGGGGCTGGGCAGCCGGGACCTTAGCGCCTCGACTGTTAAGGCCGCATCCTCATGACCGGACGCGATTGCCGCGGCCACTACCTGCTGAAGTTCCTCTTCGGTTGCTGAGGCGAGCAGGATCTTGCCTGCTGCCCCCAGCGTGAGCGGCAGCCGCTTGCCCAAGGGGAGATCGTAGCGGAGGGGGGCTTCGCCGTCGACCCGTGCAACCAGTATTCGCTCGAACCCCAACCGTGTGTACAGGGATGCTGTCAGCCCTGTTTGTGAGGCCACCTGCTGTAGGACGGGGCGGGCCGAGACGACGAGGGGGTCGTTTTCCAGGAAGCTCCGGGCTGCAGGCAGAACGGCGGGCCCAATCCGGTAGGACTTGTCCGTCTGGCTGACCATGCCGAAGTCCTGAAGCACCCGCAGGATCCGCAAGGTGGTGGGCAGGCTCATGCCACACGTCCTGGCCAGGTCACTGAGCCGCTGCGGGCGCTCCGCCCGCTGAAGTTCAGCGAAGACTTCCAGGGCCCGGGAGAGGGACCGCATGTTCGATGCCTTCGGGCCGTCCTCAGCGGAGTTGCCCGAATGCGTGGAAGTCACCGTCGTCATCCTTTCATTGTATGTAACTCCCTTGCGCTTGACAGCATCTGTGTCTCCTGTCACTATTTCTCTGTACGCAATATAGTTTCATTCTATGAAATGAACGACGGACAGTTAGAAGGAACCGATGACAACGGAGTCACTCATGACGAAACCCAAGAGCGCCGCCCGGGTGGCTCCCTCGGTGCTGGTGGGTATCGCCGCTTTTGCCGCCGTCGGCGTCTACGTGCTGGTCAGTTCCATCGATCTCGGCCTCTGGACCTCCCTTGGGCCAGGACCTGGCCTTTTCCCCTTCGCAATGGGGGCGGTCCTCGCGGCGATGGCGGTGGTCTGGCTCGTTCAGGAGCTGCGGCACCCCAGCGACGCTGTGGAAGGCGTTGACCGTGGACTCGTGATCGCAGTCGTCCTAAGCCTCACCGTCCTCGCGGCCGTGATGGACCTGATCGGCTTCCAGCTGAGCATGTTCCTGTTCCTCATGTACCACCTGAAGCTGCGCGGCCGCCGGACCTGGATCTCATCACTGATCACGGCACTCGCCGGAAGCGCCGGTGCTTACTACGCCTTCAACTACGGCCTGAACGTGGCACTGCCGGTGTCGGCCTTTCCCCTGCTGAACACGATCGGACTCTAGACGTGGATACACTCAACGAACTTATGGGCGGCTTTGCCGCCGCCATGACCTGGCAGAACCTGCTCTTCGCCTTCCTGGGCTGCCTCCTAGGCACCATCATCGGCGTCCTGCCCGGCATCGGCCCCGTCGCCGGCGTCGCCCTGCTGATCCCCCTGACCCTGAACCTGGACGCGACCGGCGCGATCATCATGCTGTGTGCCATTTTCTACGGCACCGCTTACGGGGGAACCATCACCAGCGTCCTGCTGAACACTCCCGGGGAAGCCGCGTCAGCCATCACCACGATCGACGGCTACGCCATGACGAAAATCGGCAAGGCCGGGGCGGCCCTGACCATTGCCGCCGTCGGATCCTTTGTCGGAGGGACGATAGCGACCATCGGCCTGGTTGCAGCCGCCAAACCCCTCGGGGAACTGGGCCTGCTCGTCGGACCGCCGGAATTGTTCGCCCTGATGGTCGTTGGCATATCCCTGCTCGTCGCCCTCGCCGGCAAGTCCATGGTCAAGGCAGTCATCTCCGGCGCGCTGGGCCTGCTGATCGCCATGGTCGGCATCGACCCGGTGGCCGGCGCCCCGCGGTTCACGTTCGGCATGGACCGGCTCCTGGACGGCGTCAGCTTCGTCGCCGTGATCGTCGGCGTCTTCGGACTCTCGGAACTTCTTTCCCACCGCAAGGACACGGCGGCTGCCAGGGTGCACGCCCCGAACCTTCGCTCACTGCTCCCCACCGGCAAGGAATGGCGCCGGAGCGCACCGGCCATGGCCCGTGGCACCGGCATCGGTTTCGGCCTTGGACTCATCCCCGGCATGACCGGCTCCGTGTCCTCCCTGCTGGCCTACGGTGCGGAAAAGAAGTTCTCCCGCCACCGCAACGAGCTGGGCAAGGGCGCCATCGAAGGCGTCGCCGGCCCCGAAACAGCCAACAACTCCCACGCCAACGCCGCACTGATCCCGCTGTTTACGCTCGGCATCCCGGCGTCCCCCACCATCGCCGTCCTGATGGGAGCGTTCCTCCAGCAGGGACTTACCCCCGGCCCGACCCTGTTCACTGAGAACTCCGAAATCGCCTGGGCAATCATCGCCAGCCTGTTCATCGGAAACCTGATCCTGTTGCTGCTGAACGTCCCGCTGGTGGGACTGTGGGTCTCCATCCTCCGCGTACCGTCGACGATCCTGACCGCCCTCATTCTGCTGTTCATGGTCATTGGCGCCTACACCATCAACTTCAGCGTTTTCGACGTCTTCGTGATGATCGGCTTCGGTCTCCTCGGCCTGGCCCTCCGCCACCTGGAAATCCCGCTGGCACCGATGGTGCTGACCTTGGTCCTGGGCCCGCTCATGGAGCGCTCACTGCGGGAATCCCTCGAAATCTCCCAAGGCGACTTCGGCATCTTCACCAGCCGCCCCATCTCCGCGGTCCTGATCGGCCTCGGCATCCTGATCGTCTTCAGCCCACTGCTCAAGCTCCGCAAGCCAAAGGCACTGAACGAAGACCCCGAAACCTAAACCCCACCCAGCTACACACACTGCCTCAAGCACCCCTTCAAAGGAGAAGAACCATGAATAACCGTTCACGTATCGCCGCTGCGCTCGCAGCAGCAACCCTCATCGCCCTTACCGGCTGCGGCGCCAACGCCGGGGCCACCAACGCCGCAGGCAACGACTTCCCGAAGAAGGGCAAGTCAATCGATCTCGTCGTCGCTTTTTCCTCCGGCGGGGCGGTGGACACCGCTGCACGGCTCATCCAGCCCATCCTGGAAAAGGAGCTCGGCACCAACGTCGAGGTCATCAACAAGCCAGGTGCCGGCGGACAGATCGGCTACACGCAGCTGACCAGCGCCAAGCCTGACGGATACACCATCGGCGCCACCGGTTCCCCGTCTGTCGTGGTCTCGCCGCTGGATCCCGCCCGGGGTGCCAAGTACACCCGCGACAGTTTCCAGCCGCTCGGCCGGCAGGTCATCGACCCCGCCGTCATCGCCGTTCAGCCTGACAGCCCCTACAAGACGCTGAAGGACCTCCTCGACGCCGCCAAGGCGGACCCGAAGTCCATGACCGCCAGCACCACAGGGTTGCAGACCGGCGAACACTTCGCCCTGGCGCAGATCCAGGAAACCACCGGCGCCGAGTTCGCGCCGGTCCACTTCTCCGAAGGCGCATCGCAGGCCACCACCGCGTTCCTCGGCAAGCACGTGGACATCCTTGTGGCCAACGTCAGCGACGTCACCGACCTGACCAAACAGGGCAAAGCACGCGTCCTCGGTGTTATGACCTCGGAGCGCTCCCCGTCGCTGCCCGACGTTCCGACCTTCAAGGAATCAGGCTACGAAGTCGAGGCCGGAACTGCCCGCGGCTACTCCGCCCCGGCCGGCCTTCCCGAAGACGTGGCCAAGAAGCTGGAAGCCGCCATCCAGAAGGCCATTGAAGACCCGTCCGTGGTGCAGAAGATGAACGACCTCGGCCTGCAGACCAGCTACCTTTCCGGCGCTGACTACAAGCAGTTCTGGGCCGGGCAGGAGGACGACTTCAAGAAGGTTCTCCCGCTGGTCCAGAAAACCGACTAACTCCAACACACAGACGCAAAGGCCCATCATGACAACCCCAGCAATTGACGCCATCGCCGCTGACTTTCCCCGCCCCGACAGGGATGTCGTGGAACGCCTCGCCAAGCTCCCGGCAGCCAACATCGGCGATGCGGTAGACCGCCTCGGCGTGGCACACTCAGCGATCCAGGCCATCTGGCCAGGTGCCCAGCTTGCCGGACCAGCGTTCACGGTCTGGACACGTCCCGGCGACAACCAGGGCATCCACCAGGCGCTGGAGCACGCCCGCCCCGGAGACGTGATTGTGGTTGCGGGTGGCGGTGACGAGTCCCGTGCCCTCCTCGGGGAACTCATCGGTGAGCGGGCGATCAACCTCGGCATCGCCGGCTTCGCGCTCGATGGGGCAGCCCGCGACGCCGAAGCGCTTGGCGAAATCGGGATGCCGGTCTTTGCCCGGGCCACAACCCCTGCCGGCCCCTACAAGAACGGGCCCTTCCGGCTTGGCTCGCCCATCTCCTTCGGCGGTGTGCCCGTCCTGCCAGGCGACGTCATTATCGGCGACTCCGACGGCGTCGTCGTCATTCCCCGCGAACAGGCAGCAGCGGTGGCCGACGCCGGGGAAGCAGTCTTCGCCGACGAAACCAACCGGCGGGCCGCCATCGTCGCGGCCCGCAAATAACTACAGAAAGACTGAGAAGCTCATGACAGCGTGCACCGTCATCGGCCTCGGCGAAGCCGGAGCCACCTACGCGGCGGCCCTCACCGCCGCGGGCCATCAGGTCACCGGGTTTGATCCGGTGGCCCCGTCCACACCAGCCGGCGTCACCCGGGCAGCCACCGCCGCCGAAGCCTGCGCCGGAGCGGACATCGTAATCGTCATGACGGGAGCTGCCGCGGCGCGGAGCGTAGCCCAGGAGTGCCTGCCGGTCCTGGGAGCGGGAAGCTGCTACGCGGACTTCACCTCGTCGTCCCCGAGCGTCATGCGCGAACTCGGGCAGCTTCCCAGCAAAGCCGACTTCGCCGACGTCGCCATCCTCGGACCGGTGTCTGCGCTGGGAGAAAAGACACCCCTGATGGTCAGCGGACCCGGCTCCCGTGCCGTCGCCGAACTTCTCACCCCGCTCGGCGTGGAAATTGAAGTTGCCGAAGGGGAGCCTGGTGCAGCCATGGCCCACAAGCTCCTTCGCAGCGTCCTCATGAAAGGCATGATCTCCGTGGTCGTCGAAGCCGTCACCGCGGGCCGGGCGGCAGGCCTCGAAGACTGGATCCGCGCCCAGATTGCGGGCCAGCTGGCCGGCGACGGCCAGGCGATCATCGACAGGTTCCTCACCGGCACGGCAAAGCATGCCCTGCGTCGCTCCAAGGAAATGCAGGACACCGCCACCTACCTTACGGACCTCGGCGTGCCTGCAGAGATGACCACTGCTTCTGCCGCCGCCCTCAGCCGCATGGCTCAGGAGACGGCACCGGCCTTGCGCTGACCCGCTCGTGAGGCAGAATCATGAACGGGATCAGTTAACCAACTCACTATCCACCGGCAACCCGCCGTCAGGAGCAGCAGCATGATCGGCATCTGGGCACTAGGGGCCTACCTGGCCGTCATCCTGCTCTGGACCACCGTGATCAAGCGCAGCGTCGGGGAGGCCATGATCCTCGGATTCCTGGTGGTGCTTCCGTTCACCGGTGCTGCAGCGGCCCAGATCGGTTGGACCGCACTCTACGCGGCCATAACGGACGAGATTGTCTATGCAACCATGGCGTTCGTCTTCATGGGGTACTTGCTGGACAAAACCGGTGTGCTCGACAGGCTCATTGACCTGCTGAACTCCCTGATCGGCGGCGTCAAAGGCGGGCCGGCCTGGGTCTCCACCGTGGCATCGGCGGGCCTGGGCGGGGTGGTCCACAACCAGGCTGCCATTGCCGCGACAGTCGGGTCCGTCACCATCCCCTGGATGGAAAAGTCGCGGCTGGACAAGCCCTCGGCCGCCACTCTGGTCGCCGGCAACGCGGGAATGGGCATCACCTTCCCGTTCAGCGCATCGATGTTCGTACTGGTGGGGTCCGCCACCGTCGGGCCCCTGTTGGACATCAATGCGCTGGTCCTGCCGCTGCTGTTCGGCGGTCTCTGGTGCTTCCTGCACCGGCTGGTCATCACTTGGCTGCTGGTGCGCAAAAGCGGCATGACCCCGCTGGATGCTGCGCACCGGCTGCCCGTCCGGGCAGCGTTCGGCCGTGGGTGGACCACTATGATGCTGTTCGTCGTGGTGGCCATCCCGCTGGTCATCACCTCGGGCAGCCTCGCCACAGCCCTGTCGGACTGGACAGGGGAAGACATCACCAAATCCGTCAGCGTCATTGTCTGGATCCCCGTGGTCCTGATCATCACGGGCACGCTCCTGGGAAGGAAGAAGCTACCCACCAGTGGCCGGGCTTGGTGGGCGCTGCTGCAGTATTCAGCGCCGCGCTTCGGCATTGTGGGCGTCACCGTCGTCTTCGCCTTCGCCGGAGCCAACGCCCTCGCCGCAACCGGTCTTCCACAACAGATGACCGCACTCTTGAACGGCATGAACCTTCCGCTGTGGCTTCTGGCGATCCTGATTGGCTTGATCATCATCGCCGTCGCTGCACCCCTGTCCGCGACGGCGACCATGGCCGCCGTCGGAACCGTTGGCGTGGCTACCCTCGTCGCCGCCGGTGTGCCGGCTACCACCGCGGCCGTGGCCGTCCTGGTGTTCTCCTCGTGCGAAGCCGCCGTCCCGCCGGGAGGTGCGCCACTGTATGTCGCCTGCGGCATCGCCGATGTCGACCCCATCAAGACCTTCGCCCGCCTGCTTACCCACTACGCCCTCCCGCTGCTCGGCATCGGCGTCCTGATCATCCTCGGCGTCCTGCCGATCTAAGGAACCCAAAACATGCACAAAATCCGAAGAGCCATCGAAGTCCTCTTCGTCCTGACTCTGGCAGCCCTGCTCGTAGGCGGCATCGTCTTCGTGGTGGGGCAGGCGGTGGCCCTGATTCTTGGGCAGGGGAGCTGGCTGGCGTTCTTCAATGACACCGTCAAGTTCCCCATGTGCATGGCCGCCTCAGTCTGCGCGATCGCCGGTTTCCTCCTCAGCTACAGGAGCAGCCAAAACCAGGAACAGCCGCAGGAAGCGAAGGCCCAATGACATCCCAGCGGGGGACTGGAACGTACCCGGACTTTGCCGCGCTCCTGGGCAGGGATGGCAAACTCGCGGGCACCTCGTGGGGACTCTTCTCCGAGCCTTGGCGCGGCACGCCGTCGTTCATCACCGCTGGCACTGTCCTGGACGCAAGGAACTGCATCAGAACCGGCGAAGCCTTTGGCCTGGACTACCCGGCCGACGCGTTCGACCCCGGCATGTCGCTCAAACGCAGCGCACCGCGGCACACCATCTACTCCTCGCACCCTGCCCACCGCGATGACTATCTGGACGGTTACTACCTCCAGGGATCCACGCAGATTGACGGGCTGCGGCACCGCCGGGCTGACGACGTCGGCTTCTACAACGGCACTCCCGATGACCGGGTTAGGGAAGGCACGCCGGACCTGGGCATCCAGGAATGGGCAGAGAACCCCATTGCCGGCCGGGGAGTTCTTGTTGACCTCGACGGATACCGTGCCGGCCTGGGCAGCCCGATCGACCACGCAGCAGGAGAACCCCTCGGCCTTGAGCTGATCACGACGGCGATCGAGGCCCAGGCTGTCAGTCTCCGGCAGGGCGACATCCTTATGCTCCACACAGGCTGGTGCGAATGGTTCCTGGCCCTCACCACGGCGAAAAAACGGGAGACCCGCGATAACCGCCGGGCCACAGGCGTTGCCCAGTCGAAGGAGTTCATTGCCTGGGCTTGGGACAACCGCCTCGCCGTCATCGCAGCCGATACTTTCGCCGTCGAATGCCTGCCCGTGGTGCCCGGAAGCCCCTTCGCAGACTCAGCCCCGAATGATCACGGCATGATGCACCAGCAACTGCTGGCCAAACTAGGCATGCCCCTTGGCGAACTATGGCGCCTTGGCCCACTCGCGCGGCACATGAAATCCACCGGCAACTGGAACGCTTTGATCACCATCAAGCCGCTCAACATCTCCGGCGGAACCGGGTCGCCTGCCAACGCCACCGCACTGACCTGATCTCGGGGATTCTCCGGGCTGGAAATTGCCGGCGCCTACTCGGCGAGTGCGGCGATCACCTGGGCGGCAACGGCCTCGCTCGACTGCGGGTTCTGGCCGCTGATGAGGTTGCCGTCGCGGACAACGTAGCTGCTCCAGGCCAGGCCGGACTTTACGATTGCGCCACGCTCGGCGAGCGTCGTAGCAACAAGCCATGGCGTGTACTCACCGGTCCCTCCCGTGAGCTCTTCTTCGTCGGTGAACACCGTCAACTGGCGGCCCGCAAAAGCAAAGCTGCCATCCTTCGAGGTGGCGCTCAGGAGTCCGGCCGGACCATGGCAGAAGGGTGCGATGATCGTGCCGGCGTCGTTCGCCTCGATCAGCAAGGCGCCTAGATCCGGGTCCGTGGCGAGGTCCGCCATGGGGCCGTGGCCACCGGGCAGGACAATCGCGTCGAAGTCGGCAACGCTGACCGAGGTCAAAGCGGCCGGCGTTTCAAGCTCTTCCGCGATGTCCAGGAGGTATCGCTCAAATTCATGAACCTTTCCCTCGTCTCCCACGATCTCCGGGTTCAAAGAACCGGGATCGACGGTGGGCTTCTTTCCGCCCGGGGTGGCAATGGTGATGTCAGCACCGGAGGCCTTGAGGGAACGGTGGGCCACCACCAGCTCCTCGGCCCAGAAGCCGGTGGGGTGCTGAGTGCCATCGGCAAGTTCAAGGGAATCGGCTGCTGAAACGACCATAAGAATGCGGGACATGTGGTTCCTTCGGGAGTGGTTGCTGCGTGCTGTTCGATGATGCCCCTACCCGCCCGCCCGGTGGTATCGAAAAAGTTCTGGCCCCTATTCGAATTCCTTGGACCTGTCCGTGCGACGATTACACCGATGGCCACTCACAACTTGGAGCACCTGCGGACCTTCCTCACCGTCTACCGCGTGGGATCGCTGACCGAGGCGGCCAAGATGCTGGGCATCTCCCAGCCCACCGCTTCAACGCACGTGCATTCCCTCGAACAGAATCTTGGGTTTAGGCTCTTTGAGCGCACCCCTTCCGGCGTGACCCCGACGCCCAAGGCAGAAGGACTGGCGAAGGACGTGGGCCAGCACATCGATGCCTTGGACGACCTCGCGTACATCTCCGCGCTGTCGGGAGCCAACGAGTCCGTCCACTTGGGCGGACCCGCAGAATTCCTGACTGCCATGCTCCTGCCCCACGCCCAAAAACTCACCGAGGCAGTCGGGGCCAGGCTGCGGATCCGCTTTGGGCTGGCTGAGGGCCTGCTCGATGAACTTCGGGCCGGCGACTTGGATATGGTGGTCAGCGCCGTCCAGCCGCGGGTCCAGGGGGTCACCGGAACACCGCTATATGACGAAGAATTCGTCCTGGTCGCAGCACCGTCCTGGCGTTCAAGCCTTTCGGCAGATGCTCCCGACGAGGCCGAATTGGCAGCCATCCCTGTGGTGGCCTATTCCGAGAACTTGCCTATTGTCAGGCGCTACTGGCGCACCGTGTTCGAACGACGTCCTGACAATCTACGGACCAGTTGGATCGTCCCGGATCTTCGTGGCGTGCGTGCCGCCATCCTTGCAGGCGCTGGAATGTCGGTGCTGCCCCGGTACCTGGTCGAGGAGGATTTCGCCTCCGGAACCCTTGTTGCCCTGCACGCCCCTGAGTGGGCTCCGCTGAACACCGTGTACCTGGCTACGCGCACGGGGGACCTCGACCGCAACCACCAGCTGCGTTCCCTCGCGTCCGCCATCCATCGACTGGCCGGCTCCTGATTGTGGCTGCGGATGATGAAAACGGTCGACGGCGGCGCGGACTGAGTACTGTTGGGCGGGCTGACCCGGGCCAGCCGCATCTGCGGCCGGCCCGGATGCCTCCGTTCGTTGAGGGCGGTCAGTTCAGGTCGAACCGGTCCAGCTCCATAACCTTCACCCAGGTGGCCACGAAGTCGTTGACGAACTTCTCCCTGGCGTCGTCGCTCGCGTAGACCTCGGCCAGGGCACGGAGCTGGGAGTTGGAGCCGAAGACCAGGTCCACCGCGGTGGCGGTCCACTTCAGCTCGCCAGTGGCGACGTCAGTGATCTCGTAGACGTTCTCCTCACCCTCAGACGCCTTCCACCGGGTGCCCGGTGAGAGCAGGTTGATGAAGAAATCGTTCGTCAGAACCTGGGGCCTGTCCGTGAGGACGCCGTGGGTTGACCCGCCGACGTTGACGCCGAGTGCCCGCATGCCCCCGACGAGCGCTGTCATCTCCGGCGCGGAGAGGTCCAGCATGTACGCCTTGTCCAGCAGGAGAGTCTCCGGCTGGATCTTTACGCCCGGGCGCACATAGTTGCGGAACCCGTCCGCCCGCGGCTGCAGGTACTGGAAAGACTCGACGTCGGTCTGGTCCTGGGCGGCGTCGGTACGCCCGGGCCGGAACGGCACGGTGACGGCAAACCCGGCGTCCTTCGCGGCCTTCTCCACGGCAGCGCAGCCGCCGAGGACGATCAGGTCCGCGAACGATACCTTCCTGCCCCCGTTCTGGCCGGAGTTGAACTGCTGCTGCACCGCCTCGATGGCCTGCAGCGCCGTCGCCAGTTTCTCGGGCTCATTGGCCTCCCAGCCGCGCTGGGGCTCCAGCCGGATCCGGGCCCCGTTGGCGCCGCCGCGCTTATCCGTCTTGCGGAAGGTTGCGGCAGCGGACCATGCCGTGCCGGCGAGCTGCGAGACAGACAGGCCGGAATCCAGGAGCGCGGCCTTGAGGGACGCGATCTCCTGCTCGCCGATCAGCTCGTGATCGACTGCCGGAAGGGGGTCCTGCCAGAGCTGCGCTTCCGGGACCCACGGCCCAAGCAGGTTGGGGCTGACGGGACCCATGTCGCGGTGCAGCAACTTGTACCAGGCCTTGGCGAACGCGAGTGCGAACTCGTCCGGGTTCTCCAGGAAGCGGCGGGAGATCTTCTCGTAGGTAGGGTCGACGCGCAGCGAGAGGTCGGTGGTGAGCATCGTTGGCCGGTGCTTCTTCTGCGGGTCGTGCGCGTCCGGGATAATCTGCTCGGCATCTTTGGCCACCCACTGGTTCGCACCGGCGGGGCTCTTGGTGAGCTCCCACTCATGCCCGAACAGGATCTCGAAGAAGCGGTTGCTCCACTGGGTGGGCTTGTCCGTCCAGGTGACTTCGAGGCCGGAGGTGATGGTGTCCGGACCCTTGCCGGTCCCGTAGCTGCTGAGCCAGCCCAGGCCCTGGGTCTCGAGGTCGGCGCCTTCAGGTTCGGGGCCAATGTGTGGATCGGCTTTGCCCGCGCCGTGTGTCTTGCCGAAGGTGTGGCCGCCGGCGATCAGCGCCACGGTCTCCTCGTCGTTCATTGCCATCCGCTTGAAGGTCTCGCGGATGAAGGCTGCGGCTGCGGCCGGGTCCGGGTTGCCCTTCGGCCCCTCGGGGTTGACGTAGATCAGGCCCATTTCCGTGGCGCCGACGTCCTCCGCCATATGGCTCTCGTCGACGTAGCGTTCGTCGCCTAGCCAGGCGTCTTCCGGCCCCCAGAAAATCTCCTCGGGCTCCCAGACGTCCTGGCGGCCGAAGGCGAAGCCAAAGGTCTTGAAACCCATTGACTCGAGGGCAACGTTGCCTGCGAGGACCAGCAGGTCGGCCCAGGAGAGCTTTTGGCCGTACTTCTGCTTCACCGGCCAGAGCAGGCGCCGGGCCTTGTCGAGGTTGGCGTTGTCTGGCCAGCTGTTGAGTGGCGCGAACCGCTGGCTGCCGTCCCCTGCCCCGCCCCGGCCGTCGTGGACGCGGTAGGTGCCGGCGGCGTGCCAGCTCATGCGAATCATCAGGCCGCCGTAGTGGCCGAAGTCTGCCGGCCACCAGTCCTGGGAGGTGGTCAGGACCTGGATGATGTCCTGCTTGAGGGCGTCGACGTCGAGCTTTTGGAATTCTTCCCGGTAGCTGAATGTGGGGCCGAGGGGGTTGCCGGCGGGGTGGTGGGTGTGGAGTACAGAAAGGTCCAACTGGTTTGGCCACCAGTCCGCGATGGTCCGCGGCCGGTGCGCCTTGGGCTGCGGCGAATCGATCGCCGGGTTCTCACTCTCGCTGCCGTGCGAGGTGGCGCTGTCGGGGGCAACCGGGAGCCCGCCGTCGGTCTTGGAGTCCAGGCCTGGGGCGCTTTCCGGGGTGGGGACCGGGGGCTGGTCCTGGTGATCCGTCATGTGCTTCCTTCCATATGGCCGAGGCCGAGGTCGGACTCGGGCAGCCGGTCTAACCCTCCCATTTGAACATAGACGGGTGGGCCGGGGGAGGGGGCAATCTTATGGCCGCCAAGGCAAAAGGCAGGACGGCGGGCTGGTGTGCACCAGCGGGCCGTCCTGCCCCTATCTTTCGTTGTCAGGACACCGGGAAGTTACCTCGGCGCGCCTGCCCTTTCGCTTTCGCGGGCAGACCCTGGCTCGTGGGCCTCCTGGCTGGCCAGTGACTCCGGTTCCGCCCGATGGGCTTCGAGGTCCTCGAGTGACTTGCCCCTGGTGTCGGGGGACAGGAGGGTAGCGAGGGCTGCGACGACGCAGATGCCGAACGTGGTCAGCCCGATGACGAGGGGAACGTTCGCCGTCCCGGGTGGAGCCACTGCCGTGAAGATGCTCGGGAAGAACGAGGCGATCATGAGGCCGAGGTTCTGCGACACCGCAAACCCGGTCACCCGAATCCGCATGGGGAACTGCTCCTGGAAGAACGTGGCGAAGGTTGCGTTCCACATCTGGAAGAAGATGCCCTGCACAACCACGATGCACACGAAGACCAGCGCGAGGCTCTTTTGCTCGATTGCCCACAGGTATCCGCCCGCCAGGAGACCGCCGCCGATGCCGCCCGCCACCATCAGCATGCGCCGGCCGATCTTGTCGGACAGGCCGCCGAACAGCGGGATCGTCGCAACAGCCGCAATGTTGGCTACGAGGGTCACCCATAGGAATTCGCTGCTGGAGAAGCCAATGCCGTAGCCCTTCTGGGTCGCATAGGACACACCAAAGATGAGCGTCGCCATGCCGATCACGTTGGTGAAGGTCATCAGGACACAGCGGACCAGGACCCACGGGTAGGAGCGCAGGAGGTCAACGAGCGGGAACCGGGGCTTGGCCTTGCCCTGCTCGGAGTGGGCAAGATAAGCAGGCGGCTCTTGCACACGACGGCGAATAACGTAGCCGGCCAGGATCACGAAGGCGCTGAGCAGGAACGGGACCCGCCAGCCCCAGGCCTGGAACTGGTCGGCCGGGAGAAGGGCGGAGAGCGGAAGAAGGATGGCGGTGGCAAGGATCGATCCGACCTGCGTGCCCTGGAGGCTGAAGCTCGCGAAGAAGCCGCGCCTGGCATCGGGGGAGTGTTCGACGATCATCGCGCTGGCTCCGCCGAGCTCGCCTGCCACCGCGAACCCCTGGATCAGCCGGAGGATCACGAGCAGGGCCGGCGCCAGGATGCCCACCTGGCCGTACGTGGGCAGGAGTCCCACCGCGAAGGTGGCGAAGCCCATCAACAGCATCGCAAAAACAAGCACCTGTTTGCGGCCGTGGCGGTCCCCGTACGCGCCCAGGACAACAGCGCCCACCGGACGGGAGACATACCCCACCGCATAGGTCGCGAGCGAGGCGATGATCGCCACTGTCGGGTTCTCTGTCGGGAAGAAGATGGCAGGGAAGACGAGCGTTGCGGCCAGTGAGTACAGCGCGAAATCGTAGTACTCAAGCGCGCTTCCGATCCAGCCGCTCATTGCGGCCTTCTTCGGATCCCGGCGTCCCCCGTCGGCTTCGAGGATGGGGCGGGTCTTCCCGCTGGTGGTGCTCATTTCGATGTATTCCTTCGTCGTCATCGGCAAGGAACCGGAGCTGCTCAGTTCCGGATGGTCAGCGTGACCGTGACTGGTTCGCGGGCTAGGAAAGGCCTTTCCCTTGAATCGTTTCATAAATGATATGGCGTGACGCCCGTTACGTCAACGCGACCGACAAACTGGACCACAGCAGCACGGCGGCCTTCGACCCTAGTGGACGGCGCCAAGCTCGATGAGCAGCACGCCGCCGATGATGAGGCCGAGCCCCAGCATCATGACGGGGGTGATCCTCTCCTTGAAGAAGACGCGGCTTCCCAGCGCGGTCAGTGCGACGCCGGCAGCTGCCCAGATGCCGTAGGCAACGCCGAGGCTCATTCCCTGGTCCAGGGTCAACGTGAGCAGGGTGAACGCCAGGAAATACCCGACGCCGACAGGTATGTACCAGCGTCGCTTACCGGTGGATGCGACACGCAGGAACAGGGTGGCGGTCACCTCAGTGAGGATTGCCCCTGCCAGCAGCAGCCACATCATGAGCTAACCATTTCCTTATCCGGTTCTTTCGCCGGCTCTTTGTGTGACCCCAGTTCAACGCAAAGGACTCCGCCGATAACCATGGCTACGCCGATCATCATCATCGGGGTCAGCGCTTCGCCGAAGATGAGGGCCGCCAGTAGCACCGTGAGGGTTACGCCCAGCGCGGCCCAGATGCCGTAGGCGACACCGAGGCCCAGGCCTTTACGGAGGACTGCAGCGAGGAAGCCGAAGGATGCGGTGTAGCCGACGACAACCACCACAAAGAAGGCAGGATTTTCCAGGGCCGCTTTCAGGGAAAGGGATGCCGTCACCTCACTCAAAATCGCGCCGGCAAGAAGAATCCACTTCATTCAATAAGTCCTTGAGAATCATCGGGGCTTGGTCCCCGTGTGTGCAACGGCGTGGACGCTGCTTGTGTTCCCTGGCTTCCGTCCCGGCACAACAGGTGGGAAAACAGGGCGGCTCGTTATGCCTGGGGGACCAGTTCGGAGCCGGCCACCGCGGAGCTGCCGAGGTCACTCCTTGTCAGAGGCTTCCGGTTGTCCAGTGCCCCGGTCCAGGCAGCAGTATCCGCCGCCGCGGCCCAGTTCGAGTAGCGTAAGGAGTGTCGTGTGGACCGTCTTTGCGTCAGCCCTCCGGCTCAACTGCCGCCGCCGAATAGCTGTGTAATTGTAGGATTCTTGAAATAGGTGGACGAAACAAGACAGAGGACGTCCCATCTCCTGTATCATTAGTCTAGATGACTGGCCGCCGCCCGAGTGCGGCCGAAGGAGATGACGTGACAGTAGCACCCGCCTCGGTATCGCCGGCAAGGTTCAGCGCGCAAATCCGCTCGCAGGCCCTTCAGGCACGGATTATGGAGCTCATCCTGGAGCGGGGACTGGATGTTGGTGATGCCCTTCCCACTGAGAGTGAGCTGTCCGCGGAGCTTGGCATGGGGCGGAACACTGTCCGGGAATCCTTGAAGGTCCTGCAGGCCCTTGGGGTCATTGAGATCCGGCACGGGTTCGGCATGTTTGTCGCTCCCAATAATTTCAGCGCACTCGTCTCCGGATTGACCTTTCGGGGCAGGCTCTCGCTCCGCCACAAAGGCGAGGAAGCGATGGAGCTTATCGATGTGCGGCAGGCCCTTGAATCCGGCCTTATCGGGTCGGCCATTGACCTTTTGACCGACGAGCATCTGGCTGATCTCCGGGCCACCATGGAGGCTATGCAGGAGGCAGCCGGCAAGGGCGAACTCCTTGTTCAGCACGATGCGGAGTTCCACCGCCGTCTCTACGCGCCCCTGAATAACGACCTGCTCATCAACCTCATGGACGTCTTTTGGCAGGTCTACCGCCAGATTCATGAGGCGTTGGGCTCGGGACCGGTCAACCTTGAGGAACAGGTCCAGATTCACTGGGACATTTACGACGCGGTCGCCAACAGGGACAAGACCCTGGCTTCCGAACGCCTTCAGCGCCACTTCGACGGCATCCGCCGCAAGTTGAAGGACGTCGCGTCAACCTAACAGAGCGCAGTCGCAGCGCGGGAACGACAACCCTTAGGGCTGTCCGGATCGTCACTTAAAGCTCCCCGTCCCGTTCATCCTGATGGCTTACCGGAGCATGCGGTGAGGCACCCCACTTTACGAAAGAGCTCCCTTTGCCATGGAAATTTTTGTAGTCCCCGATGCAGCGGGCACCGGAGCTGTCGCCGCCGGGATTCTTGCCGCTGTCATCCGGAGCAAGCCGGATGCGGTTCTTGGTGTCGCTACGGGCAGCTCGCCGATCCCGGTTTACGAGGCGCTGGCCGAGCACCGACTGGACTTGTCCCGCGTCCGCGCGTTTGCCCTCGATGAGTACGTGGGCCTTCCGGCCGGGCATCCGCAAAGCTATGCCGAGGTGGTCCGCCGTGAAGTGACAGAACGTCTGGGTCTGGATCCGGCCCTTGTTTCAGTTCCTGCCGGCGGCGCGGACGATCCCCACCGGGCAGCAGACCTTTATGACGCCGCCATCCGCGCCGGGGGAGGCGTGGACGTGCAGATCCTGGGAATCGGCCACAATGGCCATATCGCCTTCAATGAGCCCGGTTCGGAACTTGATTCCCGCACCCGGGTGGAAGTCCTGGCAGAGCGCACCCGCCAGGCCAACGCGCGCTACTTCCGGTCTGTTGGCGACGTACCGACCAAATGCATCACGCAGGGCCTCGGGACCATCCTGGAGGCGCGGCAGCTGCTGATGGTGGTCAACGGGGCCGACAAGGCCGAAGTCCTGGCAGCAGCGCTCAATGGTCCGGTGTCGCCGGGTTGCCCCGGTTCCGTCCTGCAGTTGCACCCGCATGTCACGGTGGTGGCAGATGAAGCTGCCGCGATGCAGCTGGATGGCCGGGAGGGGCAGGTTGCTGTGCGGGTAGCGGCCCCCTGCGCCTGACCTAGGGAACGGTCGCCGCCATGCTTACGGCCGGGCGGCGGAGCATAAGGCCGCGACGGAACACCGTGACGGGCCGGAAGTGACTGTCCACGGCCAGAATGTCGGCCAGAAGCCCGGCGGTAAGGCTGCCAACGTCATCCTGAAGGCCAAGAATCCTGGCGGGAACGGCAGTGGCGGACAGCACGGCGGCCGCCGCGTCCACACCTGATTCAGCTGTCCGGCGCACAACGTCCAGCAGGGTTGCCGTACCGCCCGCGAGTGAACCATTGCTCTTGAGCCGGACCTCGCCGCCGCCGACGCAGACCCGTGCGGGACCAAGGTCGTAGTCGCCGTCGGGCAGTCCGGTGGCAGCCATCGAGTCGGTCACGAGGATAACGTTCTCGCTGCCAGCGAGTGCGTAGACCATCCGGACCGTGTCCGGGTGGAGGTGGACACCGTCGGCAACAAGCTCCACCGCAACGGTGCCCGATGCTGCCAGGAGCAGGCATGCGGCAACCGGCCCGGGCTGCCTGTGGTGCAAAGGGGGCATCCCGTTGAACAGGTGGGTGATCGTGGGCCGCGCATAGGTTCCGCACCGGGACAAGGCCAGCAGTTCCGCTGCCTGGCTGAGGGAGTCCGCCGTCGTGGATGTATCCGCGTCTGTGTGTCCTAGGGATGGGGTGACACCGAGACCAACCAGCTCCTGAACCAGTGCTCCGGCGCCTGGCAGCTCGGGAGCATAGGTCATGGTGCGCAGGTGTCCGCCGGAGCTGTCGGCCAGGTCCCGGAGCAGATGGAGGTCCGGTTCGAGGAGAAACCGCGGATCCTGGGCCCCGCAGCGCGCATGGGAAAGGGACGGGCCCTCGGCGTGGATTCCGGCGATCAGTCCCTCGTCAGCGAGCACACGCAGGGTTTCGGCCCCGCGCAAAAGGTCCTTGCGGGGAGCGGTTACCAGACTCGCCAGGAGTGTGGTGGTACCGCTGCTGTGGAGGAAGTCCAACGCGGAGCGGGCTGCTGGGAGATCGCCCCCGGAGAAGTCACCGCCTGCTGCGCCGTGGCAGTGCAGGTCCACGAGGCCGGGCAGGAGGAGGGTTCCAGGCGGCAGCTCGACTTCCTCCAGTCCGGGAAAAGAGCGTGTATCGAAGCTTGCCCTTGGGCCAGCGTAGGCGATGCGCTCCCCGGAAACGGCGACCACCGAGTCCTCAAGAACAGTTCCGTCGCTGACGATCGTGCCGGACAGCAGGAAGGCCGGCGGCGTCTTGGAGGTCATTTCAGGGCGTCCGTGAACCAGCCGGTGATGGTGGTTGGGTGCGTTATGGCTGTTCCCACCACCACTGCGAAGGCCCCGGCGTCAAGTGCCTGCCTTGCCTGTTGGGGGGTGTGCAGCCGGCCTTCGGCGATGAGCGGCACGCCGAAGGCCCCCGCGGCGATTTGTTCCAACAGTTCAAGGTCCGGGCCCTGTGTTTTGGGCCGTTCGCCGGAATAGCCGGCAAGCGTGGTGCCGACCAGATCTGCGCCGGCGTCAACGGCGGCAGCTGCGTCCTCGAGCGACCCGCAGTCAGCCATGACCAGTGCGTGGGATTCGGCGTGGATGCCTGCCACTGTTTGGGCGAGTGTGAGGAGATCCGGCCGCGCGCGGCGGGTGCCGTCGATGGCCACGACGTGGGCGCCGGCGTTGGCTACCGCGAGGGCGTGCCGGAGGGTGGGGGTGATGAAAACGCCGTCGTGCCCGTCCTTCCAAAGTCCGATGACCGGGACCTCCACCGCCGCGCGCGTGTGCTGGATATCCGCCAGGCCCTGCACCCGGACCGCGGCCGCGCCGCCGATGACTGCGGAAGCGGCGACCTGTGCGGTGGTGCGGGGATCGCGCATCGGCTCGCCCGGGTAGGCCTGGCAGGACACGATGAGCCGGCCCCGCAAGGATTCAAGGCCATCGGGGGAGAGAATCATGGGTCAGGTCCTTTGGAGAGTGAGTGCATCAGTCAGTACTAGCCTTGCGGCACCGATGATGGCGGCTGCGTTGCCACGTGAGGCAGGAAGCAAAGGAAGGCCGGTCAGGGCTGGGAGGAGTTCGGTCCGGACGGCCCGTGCCATGGGCAGCCACCAGGAGTCTCCTGCATCCGTGAGCCCTCCGGAGACCACGACCACTTCAGGGTCCAGGATGTTGGCGAGCCCGCCTACGGCCTGCCCGGCCGCGGCCGCTGCTGTGTTGATGGTCCTGATGGCGACAGCGTCCCCGTTGGCGGCCAGGGCAAAGACACCGCGGGCGTCCGGTGAATGGGCCTCCCCGCCCAGCCGACGGTAAGCTTCCGGGATTGCCGGCCCTGAGGCGACGGCTTCGAGATGGCCTGATCCGCCGCAGACACAGGGCAGTGGCTGGCCGTTGTGGAAGGCGTATGGCGAGGCAAAGTGGCCAACGTGTCCTCCCACATTGCGGTGCCCCAGAACCGGTTTGCCGTCAAGGACGAAGCTGCCGCCGACGCCGGTGCCGAAGGCCACCAGGAGCGAACTGGCGGTCCCGTCGGCGGCACCGGTCCAGGCCTCGCCGAGCGCGTGGGCGTGGACGTCGTTCACTGCCCGAATAGACGCCGGCGGCAGGTTCAGCCGCGCTGCCAGGCCAGCTGTAATGGCTGTTCCAGCCCAGCCGAGGATCGCGTCAGTTGCTGAAACCACTTCGCCATTCCGGGCGTCAATTACACCTGCCGAACCAACGCCGACATGCTCGACGAGGATTCCGGCGGCAGCAGCGCGTCTTGTGAGTCCAGCAATCAGTCTGGCCGTGGCGCCGAGAATTGCGTCGCCGCCATCGCGGTTGAGGGTGGGAATGGTTTCGGAGAACAGCACTTCACCCTTGTCTGAGACGACCCCGGCAGCAGTTTTAGTGCCGCCCAGGTCAACACCAATGGCGTGCATCAGCTTCAGCGCCCGTGCCTAGAGGAGGCCGTTGCGTTCGAGGATGACCTTGATTGCGGTGGTTTCCTCTTCGTTCAGCGCGGGCATGGGGGCACTCATGGCGTTGGACTCGATGACGCCCATGATCTGGAGGGCGGTCTTGAACGCCCCTAGCCCGGCGGCCCCGCCAGAGACGCGGCCGTTGGGGGTGTAGACGATTTCGAACAGGTCCGCGAGCCGGTCCTGTTCGGCGGCGGCCTTGGCCCAGTCGCCGGCCTGCGCGGCTTGGAAGAGGTTGCGGTAGCCGCGCGGGTCAACGTTGCCGAGGCCTGGCACTACGCCCTGTGCACCGCCGAGGAGGGCGCCATCAACAACTACTTCGTGACCTGTGAAGATGTCGAAGTTGTCGATTTCCCGGGCAGCGAGCAGGAGTTGGCGGAAGGAGACATCGTCGCCGGAGGAGTCTTTGACGCCAGCGATGACGCCGTCGCGGCCCAGCCGGACCAGCAGGTCGGTGGGGAGCTTGAAGTGCGTCCGGACGGGAACGTCGTACGCGAAAATCGGCTTGTCGATGGCTGCGTGGATAGTGCGGAAGTGCGTTTCGGTCTCCTCCGCGTTGCCGATGGCGTAGTACATGGAGGTGACGACGATGGCGTCAGCTCCAAGATCCACAACTTTGCGTGCCTCCTCGATCACGCGGTTGGTGGTCTGCTCGTTGGCACCCACTATCAGGGGCACCGCTTTAGCACCAGCAGACGCGTTGGCCTCCGCGATGGTGCTGACCACCAGTTCACGCTCCGTGTTGGTCATGTAGGGGACCTCAGCGGAGGAGCCCAGGACAAAAAGTCCGGACACGCCGCCGTCGAGCAGGTGCCTGGTGAGGTTCTGCAGCGAGGCGGTGTCGATGCTGCCGTCCGCGTGGCGGGGGGTGACGACGGGCGGGATGACGCCCTGGAACTGGGTAGGCACGTGAATTCTCCGTTGGTTGTAACTGATGAGGGGGAAAGCTAGATGTGGAGGAGGCTCGGGGCGGCGCCCAGCAGCTTCTTTGTGTAGTCGTTGGTGGGGCTGTCGAAGACCTGCGCAGCGGGACCCTGTTCCACGATTTTGCCGAAGTACATGACGCAGATCCGGTCCGATACGTACCGGACGGTCTGGATGTCGTGGGAGATGAACACCATGCCGAGGTTCAGCTGGGTCTTCAGGTCAGAGAGCAGGTTCAGCACCTGCGCCCGGACTGAAACGTCTAGGGCCGACGTCGGCTCGTCCGCCACCATGATGTCCGGATCCAGTGCCAGGGCGCGGGCGATCGCCACCCGCTGGCGCTGGCCGCCGGAAACCTGCGACGGCGTCACCTCGGCCGCCGACTGAGGCAGGCCCACGAGGGCCAGCAGTTCCTTGACCTTGGCCGCGCGGGTGGCGGCCGTGCCGATGCCGTGGATCTGCAGGGGGTCGGTGAGGATGTCCTGCACCGTCATGCGCGGGTTCAGCGCGGTGGCCGGGTCCTGGAAGACCACGGACACTGAGCGGCCGAATTCCTTGCGCATGGCGGCATTCCGCTTGATGGCGGGCTTGCCGTGGAAAAGCACTTCGCCCGACGTCGGAGCCTGCAGCCCCACCAGCACTGACGCGAGGGTGGACTTGCCGCAGCCGGACTCGCCCACGATGCCCACGGTTTCGCCGCGGCTGATGCTGAAGTCGACGCCGTCAACGGCTTTGACGATATTCGGGCGGAAGAGCCCGCCGCCGCGTGCGTGGTGGTGGACCTTCACGTCCTTGAGCTCGATGACCGGCTTGCCGGTGGAAATGCTCATTTTCCATCCTCCTTCAGGTGGCTCGCCCAGTAGTGGTCGGCGTCCCCGCCGCCGGCGGCGCCGACGGAGGTGAGGACCAGCTGCTGGTTGGGGTCGGCGTCGGACCGCAGGGACCGCGGGGCGAAGCGGTCACCCGGCGCAAAGTCGCGTGGCGATGGGACGGTGCCGGGGATCTGGTGCAGGCGGACGGCGTCGGCCTCAATGGAGAGGACGGCACCCAGCAGCCCACGGGTGTATTCGTGCCTGGGGTTCTGCAGCAGCTCGGAAGCCTGGGCGGACTCCACCACCTGGCCGGCGTACATCACAGTGATGCGGTGGGCCAGGGACGCCACCAGTGCGAGGTCGTGGCTGACGAAGACCATGGCGAAGCCGAGCTGTTCACGCAGTTCGTTGAGCAGGTCCACCACCTGTTTCTGGACGGTGACGTCCAAGGCGGTGGTGGGCTCATCGGCCACCACGATCTTCGGTGAGCGGGACAGGGCCATGGCGATCAGCACGCGCTGGCGCTGGCCGCCGGAGAGCTCGTGCGGGTAGCTGGCGAGCGTGCGGACGGGATCGAGCTTGACCATTTCCAGCAGCTCGGTGGGGGTTTTCCGGCCGCCGCGCTTGGTCAGCTGCTCCATCTGGTCCTTGATCTTCATGGACGGGTTCAGGGAGCTTAGGGCGTCCTGGTAGACCATTGCGATCTGTTCGCCGCGCAGGCCCTCATACGCCTTGGTGCTGCTGTGCCTGGTGGCAGGATCCAGCAGTTCCTTGCCGTCGAATGTGATGGATCCGGTGACCTCCGCGGTCCTGGGCAGCAGGCCCATGACCGCGAGGGAGGTGATGGACTTGCCGCAGCCGGATTCGCCCACCAGGCCCATGGTTTCTCCTTCGCGTACCGTGAAGGAGACGTTGTCCACGATCGCGGTGTCGCCGAAGCGGCCGGGGAAGCGAATGGACAGGTTCCTGACTTCCAGTACGGTGAGGGCGCCGGCCGGAACCTGGGGGAGGCGGTCTGTGCGCCGGGCCTCGATGGAGGAGAGAAGTTCCAGTTCCCTGTCCAGCAGCAGGTGCGGGTTCGCCGCGGCGAGCTTCGGATCGGAAAGGATGGCGGCCTCGTTGTAGTGCTCCTCGGTGAGGACATCACCGTAGGCGGCGCGGACGCCGTCGAGCTCGTGTTCCTCCACCACCGACGGCTGGGTCACGGACGTTGCGATCTCGGTGTCGACGGCGGCACCAACCGCTGCGCCGGAAACAGCCGCAGCCGAACCGTCGTCGTCCTTCACTGTCACTGCCTTGCGCAGTCTCGGGTTCACCATCGCGTCAGTGAGGCCTTCGGCGAGGATGTTCAGCGAGAGCACGGTCAGCAGGATGGTGGCACCGGCGAAGGTGGTGGCCCACCAGCCGCCGGACAGGACCAGGTTGCGGCCGTAGGAAATCACGTTGCCCCACGAAGGTGCGGGATCCTGCACGCCGGCACCAAGGAAGGACAGCGAGGCCTCGAGGATGATGGCGTCGGCCACCATGACCGTGGCGAAGACCAGGACGGGAGCGGCGGTGTTGCGGACAATGTGCTTGAGCAGGATGTAGAAGCGGCCGGCGCCGATCACGCGCTCAGCACGGACGTAGTCCTCGCCGTACTGGGACAGGACGTTGGCGCGGACCACGCGCGCCAGCTGCGGGGTGTAGATGATGGCGATCGCGATGATGATGGTGGGAACCGAGTTGCCGAACGCCGCCAGCAGCACGGCGGCCAGGGCGATACCCGGGAACGCCATCAGGATGTCCATGAGGCGCATGATCAGTTCGTTCACGGCCTTGCTGGACGTCGCTGCGAAGGAGCCCAGCAGAGCACCCACCAGGATGGCCAGGGTCACGGCGCCGAGGCCGATCATGAGCGAGGACTGGGCGCCGAACAGCAGGCGGGAGAAGATGTCCCGGCCCAGCCGGTCGGTGCCGAAGAAGTGCTCGGCGCCCGGCGGGGTGGCCGGGATGAAGGTCTCCAGCGGATCGTGCGGGGCGATGACCGGTGCGAACACGGCCGCGAGCACAATCATGATGAGGAAGAGGAGGGCGATGCGTGAGCCCCAAGGCAGGGCCTTGAAACGGATGCCCGGGGCACTCAGCCGTTCAGCGAGCTTGCTGCGCATGAGCTATACCGTCCTGATTCGGGGGTTGATGAGCAGGTACAGGAGGTCCACCACGATGTTCACCAGAACGAAGGTGACGGAGATGGTGAGCACCACGCCCTGGACCAGGTTCACGTCCAGGTTGGTGATTCCGTTGAGGATGAGCTGGCCCATGCCGGGCAGGGCAAAGATCATTTCAATCACGACGGCGCCGCCCAGCAGGTAGCCGACGCGCAGTCCCAGCACGGTCACCGGTGTGACCAGGGCGTTGCGCAGGACATTCCTGGAGACGACTTCGCGGTAGGGGACACCATTGCCGATGGCTGTCCGGACATAATCACGGTCCAGTTCCTCCACCATCGAGGTGCGGACCACGCGGATCAGCGAGGCAGAGACCGGGATGCCGAGGGCGAGGGCCGGAAGGGCCATCGAGTTGAGCCAGCCGCCAAAGCCGGATTCCGGCGTCGCGATGCCGCCCGAGGGGAAGATCGGGCTGGCCCCGAGAGCGAACCACTGGATCAGCAGGATGCCCAGCCAGAACGACGGCGTGGCGATCGCGGCGATCGAGAAGACGCGGACCAGCTGGTCCTGCCATTTGTCCCGGTGGAGTGCGCCGAGGATGCCGAAGGCGAGGGACAGGACGATTGCGATGATGACGCCCAGGAAGGTCAGCTGCAGCGTGAGGGGAAACGCTGAGCCGATCATGGAGGACACCGACTTTGCCGGCGGGGTGGTGACGCCGAGGTCGAACTGCAGCAGCTTGCCAAGGAAGGCGAAGTACTGCACGACCAGCGGATCGTTCAGGCCGTTTTCCTGGCGGTACTGCTGCTTCGCTTCTTCGCTGGCGCCTTCGCCCAGGGCTGAGCTGGCCTGGTCGCCGGGAGCGGCCTGCAGGACGAGGAAGACCAGCAGGGTGATGCCCAGGATCATCAATGGCAGTGCAGCGAGCCTGCGGCCGAGCAGGCGCAATATCGTGACCAATTTGTTCTCCGGTTTGTTGGGTGTGCCGCGGCGGTGACCGCGTCACGGGGTGGTGCTTCTCGGCCAGGGGGCCATGGCCAGCCGGCCACAGCCCCCTACTGCGTCGAGTTGGTGGGCCTGGCAACCAGGGGTTGCTAGGCGGTGCGTCCGACGTCGATGAACGACATGCCGGTAGTGGGAAGGGGCTTGAAACCGTTGAGCTTCTTGTCGTCCCAGGCGGACGGCAGCTGGCGGTGGAAGATCGGGTAGAGCGGGAGTTCGTCGGAAACGAGGTCCACAATCTCGCCGGTGATCTTCTTGGCGTCGGCGCCGGCGGCCTGGGAGCCCTTGTTCATCAGCTCCTGCAGCTTGGCCCGCTCCGGGGCAGTCCAGTAGGCCCGCTTTTCCATCCACGTGGCACCCGAGTAGAACCAGCTCAGCAGCAGGTCAGCGTCGTTGCCGAAGACGGACGGATCGCCCGGGGCTGCGACCACTGAGTAGTCGCCGGCACCGACGCGGTCGGTGTACAGGGCCCCTGACTGGATGCTCTTCACGGAGGCCTTCACGCCCGGGATCTTGTTCCAGGATTCGAGGATCAGCGGAGCAACATCCTTCACCCAGGCGGTGTCCGTGGTGAGCAGCTCGAATTCGAGGCTCGTGACGCCGGCTTCCTTCAGCAGATCTTCGGCTTTTTTGGCGTCGTAGCCGTAGACGTTCTTGGCCTTGACGTAGTCCGGGTGGCCCTCCTGGAAGTAGGAGCTGGCGGCCTTGGCGTTGCCGAACAGGGCCTTCTTGATGATGGCGTCCTTGTCCAGGCCGTAGTGCAGGGCCTGGCGGACCAGCTTGTTGTTGAACGGGGCCTTGTTGCAGTTGAACATCAGGAACATCAGGCCGAAGGACTGCACTGATTCAACCTTGACCTTGGACTTCAGGCCGTCGATGTCCAGGTAGGGGACGTCCTCGATGGCCTGGACGCGGCCGGACTGCACGGCGGTGACGCGGGCAGCCGCATCCGAGAGCAGGAGCCAGGTCATGCCCTTCGCCAGTGCCGGCTTGGGGCCGTTGTAGTCGGCGAAGGCTTCGAAGACGATCTTGTCGTCCTTGACGGCGGAGACGAGCTTGTAGGGGCCGGTGCCGACGGGAGCGGCGTCGAAGGCCTTCAGGTCCGTGGCCAGCGCCTTGGGGACAATCTTCACCACGGAGATGCGCGGCCCGAAGCCGGGGAAGGCGTACTTGAGGGTGAACTCCACGGTCTTGTCGTCAACGGGTTTGACGTCCTGGATGAACGGGATGAACTGCGAGAACAGGGACTTGTTGGCCGGGTCCAGCACGCGGGTGAAGGAGAAGGCCACATCCTCGGTGGTGACCGGAGAGCCATCGTGGAACTTGGCGCCGTCCCGGATGGTCACCTGGTAGGTGGTGTCATTGACCTTCTTGGGGTCGGCCGCCGCCAGGGCGTTGTACGGTTCGCGGGTGGCCGGGTGCAGCTCAACGAGGCCTTCGAAGATGTGCAGGTTGGCGGCCATCGGCGTGGCACCCGAGGAGCTCAGGGGATCGAATCCGGTGGAGAGGGCGTAGGAGATGCCTGCCTCGATGGTGAGGTCCTTGTTGACTGCACCGGCGCCCGCGGAGCTGCCGGTTGTGGTGGTCGCTGCTGGGCTGCCGCATGCCGCGACGGATGCGGTGAAAGCTGCAGCGGCGCCCATGGCTCCCGTCAGCTTGAGGAAGTTCCGGCGGCTGGCGTCATTGACCAGCGGCAGGTTCTTAAGAGTCATGTTCATAGGGTGCCTCACCATTCCAGGGTGTTTATCGGATGTAGGACGTCCGAGCTCGTGGTACAACTGTAAGTCCCATCACATGCGGCGGTCAAGTGCCGGTGCTCGCCAAAGGAGTTCGACATTGTCCCTGATCGTGGGTGCGTACCCGGCCGTGCCGGAAGCGCCGCAGCAACAGCAGTTTTACGAAGGGCTCGGCCGTCTTCCGTCCATCCGGGGCCTGGAGCTCCCTTACGGCGAGTCCGGCGGCCGTCCCTGGCCCGCCGGGGCCCCGGAAAGCTGGTCCGCGGTGGTGAGCGCCATCCCCGGGACCATGCAGCGCCTGAACCGGGAGAAGACTTTTGGCCTGGCTTCCACTAACACCCAGGGCCGGTTGGAGGCGCTGGAGTTTGTGTCAGGACTGCGGGACTACGTCCTTAGGCTCGCCAAGGAAGGGCACCCTGTGGAGGCGGTTGAACTGCACTCCGCCCCTCCTCGGTCCTCTTCCCCCAGGGCCCTCAAGGAGTCCTTCAAGGAATTGCTCGACTGGGACTGGGGCGCTACCCGTCTGCTGATCGAGCATTGCGATGCTCCCCGTCCGGGAAGCAAGCCGGAAAAGGGATTCCTGACCCTCAGCGAGGAAGTGGATGTCATCTGTTCCCTTCGGGAGCAGGGGTGGGACCAAGCCGGAATCGTCGTGAACTGGGCCCGGTCCGTCATTGAAACGCAGAACCCTGACACCGCCGTGGAGCACCTGTCACAGGCGCGGGAAGCCGGCGCCCTGGCCGGGCTGATGTTCTCCGGCTGCTCACCGACGGAAACCGAGTTTGGCTACCCCTGGATCGATGCCCATCTTCCTGCCGTGGAGGTGGCCGGCGCCCCGCCGGGCTCGCTGCTGAACGTCAGCGAAATCCAGCGCTGTCTCCGCGCGGCCGGCCCGGTTTCCCTCACTGGCTTCAAGATTGGGCTTCCCCTGCACGGGCTGTCTCCGGAGGAGCGTGTCGCCCGGCTGCAGCAGATGTGCGAGCTGATCGAATAAGCACCGCCGGCGCCCGCCGCTGCCAGGGCTCTGTCGCAGCAGTGTGTGCACGCCCCTTGGGCCATCCCTCATCTGGTTACGGTGAGGACGTATCCTCGACGCTGACCGCTCCGGTGGCGACGTCGAAGCGGAAGATCCGGGACGATTTGTGAGGGGATCCGCCCTGCACTGCACTGAGCGTGTAGGCGACGTCGAAGGTCGTTCGCCCGGCGTCCTCTTCAGTGACGGTGTAGGCGGGCGTGAAGTAGAGGGTCTGATCACCGGCGGAAAGGTCTGTTTCGGGGAAGGCGTCGGCGCCCGGGCCGGCAAGCCGGACCCCGTAAGCAGCCTCGGGCGCATCGTTCCTTGCCCGTCCGGTGAAGGCGATGATGTCCCCGGTTTTGTAGCCCGGTACTACCGGACCGTAGTTCAGGTCCTGCGCCTCGCGGGTGCCGAGGACCTGGACCTGTTCCGGTGAATAGCCCTGGCCAATCTCTTTCCAGGTCCCGGCGCCCCAGCTGCTCCCGTCCGTGGCCAGGACATGGGACTCCCCGGCGTCCTGCCACACTTCGGGCAGTCCCGGGGTGATGGACCGCAGCTCCATGTGGAAGGAAAGGCCTGGCCCGGCCGGGTGCACGCCGCGGTCTGTTACTGCGGGTGTCCGTGCGTCAAGCTGATCTGTCAGCTGGCCCGGAGGGACGGAGACAAAAACTATCTCCCGGTAGCCCCCGCGCTCGTACAGCACACCGATGTTGCCGTCGGGCAGGCGCGTCACGGTCGAATATGCGGAGCTGTCCGCGCACAGGACCAGCTTCGCCGGCCACGTCGCCCCATTGTCGGGGGAGAAGCTCAACACGGTGTTCCGGCGCAGATCGGTGTCGTGGTTGTGGGTCGCCAGCAGCCACTGGTCCGTTGCTGCAGATCCCATGGCGAGCGCCGGCTGTCCGTCGAAGCGGGCAAGCGAGCCGTTATCGCTGGGATCTGGCAGGTCCTCGACGGGAACCAGCCTGCTCCAGCTGTGCCCGCCGTCGTTCGAGAAGGCGGCAAGCCGCCGCGGAGTGGCGCGGCTATGCAGGAGCAGCCGGCCATCGGCCAGCGCGGCCACCTTGTTCTCATTAGGCGCGGCGCCCCCGGGAGCTGCATCAAGAAGTTCTCCCAGGGTCCAGTTGTCCCCGTGGTCGTCACTGTAGGCCGACGCAGCCATGATCCGGCCGCCGCGGAGCACCACAAACTGCTGTACGAGACGACCCAGGTACGGTCCGGTGTGGACCTGGATGCCCTGCCCGGCCGCGGCGAAAATGCCGGTAACCTCCCTGGCGGCGGAACTGCTGGCCTTCAACTGGGCAGTGATCCGCCGGTGCTGCCAGGTCACACCGTCGTCGTCGGAAACGCTGAGGTCGCAGTGCTGAATCAACTCGTCATCCGGGTCCAGTCCTGTGGTGGATTCAAAAAAGCCGGCGCGCGTTCCAGCGGCGTGGAAGAGGAAGATCCGACCTGTTTCGGCATCTACCAGCAGACTTGGATCCCCGTAGCCCTGCAATCCGGACCCGGTACGCACTACCTGCTGGGGTCCCCAATTCTGCCCGTTATCCGTGCTCCGGCGGAGCAGCAAATCGATCGGGCTGGGCAGATCATCAAGGTTGGGCCGCCCGTCGTATGCGGCCAACAGGGTACCCTGCGCGGTCACGGCCAGGGCCGGAATGCGGTACTGCCGGTAACCGGCGTGACCCCGAACGGCCAAGACCTGCCCTATAGATGGAAACGCGGACTGGATCACGCGGGGAACATAGGATGTCACATCTTTAGTGTAGCCAGCTCTAGCTTTGTGACGCTTCACACCCTAGGTTGGTAGGACGTCGTATGTAGGAACAATAAGAATTGGCGTTACCTGCACCGACGCCTCCATGTAGAGCCGCGCAGCGGCGTCCAGAAAGGCAATGGATTTGCTAAGAATGACAAAACGCAGCAGACAACGATCGATCGGCCGGGCGGCGGGAGCCAGTGCACTGGCAGTGGCTCTGCTGGCCGGAAGCGGGCTGGCTGCCCAAGCGACCCCCATCCCGTCCAGCAATCCCACCGCCCCGCCAGGCTCCTTCCAGGAACTGAACCTGGCAGCGGACAGGACAGCGAACAACTTCTTTTACCGCATTCCCGCCCTGACCTACCTCGGCAACGGCGTGGTCCTGGCCGCCTGGGACGGCAGGCCCGGCAGCGCTGCCGATGCCCCTAACCCCAACTCCATCGTCCAGAGGCGCAGCACCGACGGCGGCCGGACCTGGGGAGCTTTGCAGGTCATCGCTGCCGGGCACGTAGGCGATGCGACCGGCCCGAAGTACGGCTACAGCGACCCTTCCTACATTCATGACGCCGAGGCCGGGAAGGTCTTCGCGTTCTTTGTCTACTCCAAGGACCAGGGATTCTTCGGCAGCCAGTTCGGAAGCGATGACGCAGACCGGAATGTGATTTCCTCTGCCGTCATCGAGTCCTCCGACGGAGGCCTCACCTGGAGCGCGCCGCGCCTGATTACTGACGTCACCAAGCCTGGCACCAGCAAAACCAGTCCGGTGGCCGGCGATGTCCGCTCCAACTTCGCGTCCTCCGGCGAAGGCATTCAGCTCAAGTACGGTCCGCATAAGGGCCGGCTGATCCAGCAGTACGCGGGGGACATCCGCCAGGCGGACGGCATTAACAGGATCCAGGCTTACAGCGTCTACTCCGACGACCATGGTGCAACGTGGCACAAGGGCGCTGACGTGGGCGACCGCATGGACGAAAACAAAACCGTTGAACTCTCGGACGGGCGGGTGCTGCTGAACTCGCGGGACAACGCCAACCAGGGCTACCGGAAGATCGCATTCTCCAGCGACGGCGGAGCCACCTACGGTCCGGTCGCCCAGGACACCGAACTTCCGGACCCGGCCAACAACGGCGCCATCGCCCGGATGTACCCGTCCGCGGCCCAGGGATCAGCCGACGCGAAGAAACTCATCTTCACCAACTCGAATTCCAAGACAGCCCGGGAAAACGTCTCGGCGCGCATTTCCTGCGACGACGGCGCTACCTGGCCCGGTGTGCGCACCATCCGCCCCGGCTTCTCCGCGTACTCCACAGTGACCCGGCTGGAGGATGGCACATTCGGTGTCCTGTACGAGGCCAACTACACGGACAACATGCAGTTCGCCACCTTCGACGACGCCTGGCTCAACTACGCTTGCGCCCCACTGTCAGTCCCCGCCGTAATCACGGCGCCGGCGGCAACCCAGCAAGTGCCTGTGACGGTAACAAACCAGGAATCCGGCACGCTGACCGGCGCCGCCGCAACCGTCTATACTCCCACCGGCTGGTCCGCCACCACCGTGCCGGTGCCTGACGTCGCGCCGGGCGCATCGGCTACCGTCAACGTGACCCTCACCGCTCCCGCCAACGCCAGCGGCCCGCAAAGCCTTAACGCTGCCTTCACGACGGCGGACGGCCGGGTGGCGCAGTCCACCTTCACGGCCACCGTGCCGGTGGCACCCCAGGTGGGCCTCACCATCACCGGATCCACACCGGCGCGTGACGTGGCAGCCACCCCCTACAAGGCCGGTGACGTGCTGAACTACACCTTCAACGTCAAGAGCACGGCCAACGTCACCGCCAACTCCGTCCCCGTTTCGGGCACGTTCGACGCAGGCTTCCTGCCACCGTCGGCCCCCAACTGCCGCTACAACAACCTGGCTGCCGGTGCCAGCTACACGTGCACCACGGCCAAGCACACCGTGACCGCGGAGGACATGACCCGCGGCTACTTCGTCCCCGAAGCGGTGTTCTCCGTGACAGCCAGCACGACTCCCAGTCTCACCAAGACGGTGGCGTTCACCGGCGCGGCCGTGGCGCTGCGGGACGGGTTGCTCTCCGCAGACATCAAGGGCGGCCGCAATGACAGTGGCCGGGACCTGGCCTCCCAGCCGTACGCGGCGGGTGAGGCGTTCCCCTATAAGTTCGATGTCACCAACACCAGTCCGCTGACGGAAAGGATCGTCCCCACAGCCGGAAACTTCAGCCCCTTCGTCCCCGACGGGCCCGGTAACTGCCGCTACAGCAGCTTGCCGGCCGGACAGGGCTACACCTGCGCCACTCCCCGCCACACCGTCACCGCCGACGAAGCCGACCAGGGGTTCTTCGTCCCCCGCACCACTTGGGAGGTCAGCGCCGCCGGCCAGACCACCCGCACCTATGCGGTGGACGGCGGCGAAGTGGACCTGAAGGTCCGCGACGCAAAACTCGAAGGCACTATTGCCGCCGAATGGAAAGATTCCGACGGCGACCGGTACGCCTCAGCAGGGGATATCCTCACCTACACCTACACGCTGGGCAATGCCGGTAACGTCGCGCTCACCGGTGACAGCGCCCCTGCGGCCGGCATCAGCCAGGAACGCCTGAATGCCGGCGACAGCGTAACGGCCACCCGCGACCACGTGCTGACCGCTGCTGACATCGCTGCGGGCGGCCTTGGGCCGGTGAGCTTCGAAGCCACGGCCGCCAACGGATCCAAGGAGGTCTCCACCACCGTAAGCGGCGGCGGGACAGAGCTGAACATCCAGCCCGCACAACCTGGCGCGGTTCCGGCCCTGACCGTCCAAGACCTGGATGCGAAGATGCCGCCCTTCGACCTGAAGACCGGCGACAAGTACCGCAACGGCCAGAAAGTCGTCCTGCACAACCTTGAGTACGGGCAGTGGTACTACGTCTATCTCAACAAGCAGAGTTACCGGATCGGCTGGATCTTCCCCACCACGGAAGACGCCGTCGAATTCATCCTCCCGGCAGACGTCCAGAACGGCCGCGACGACGTGGTGGTCCTGGACAAGGACGGCGGGCAAGTCTCCTTCGACCGCCTGCAGGTGACCCCCAAGGGATAACCGGCGGCGACTTTCGGCTCGAGGAAAGGTTGGAACGGTCGACGGGCCCTCCGCGCCTGCGAACACCGGCGAGCCCCTGATTGCACACCTGGTTGCTTCCCTGCGCGGCCTTGGGGCGGAGGTGTCCACCGGGCGGTTCGGGGCCATGATGCAAGTGTCCCTGGTCAATGACGGACCGTTCACGATCAGCCTCGACACCGCCGATTTTTCAGCTCCCCGCCGTGGCGGGCTCGTGGCCACGGAAGGTTAAACTCCTTAGCCGTTGATGACCTGCGGTACGCCGAGGGCTTTGAGGCCTTCGACGCCGAACTCCAGGCCATAGCCGGACTGTTTGGCGCCGCCGAAGGGGATGCGGGGGTCCACGGCGCCGTGCTTGTTGATCCAGACGGTACCGGCCTGGATGCGGCCCGCGACTTCACGGGCCGCATCCAGGTTGGAGGACCAGACGGAGGCGCCGAGGCCGACGTCGAGTCCGTTGGCCTTTTCCACTGCTTCGTCGATGGTGCGGTAGCGGATGATGGGCAGGGCGGGGCCGAACTGTTCGTCGGTGACGAGCGGGTTGTTGTTGTCGATGTCCGCCACGAGGGTGGTGGGGTAGAAGTAGCCGGGCTGGGTGGTGTCCGGGTTTCCGCCCAGCAGGACCCGGGCGCCGGAGTCCTTTGCTGCCTGCACGAGGCTCGCGACGACGTCGTACTGTGCTTTGTTCTGCAACGGACCCAGGACGTTGTTTTCGTCCAGGCCGTTGCCCATCGGCATGGCCTTGGCGACGGTGGTCAGTTCGGTGCAGACAGCGTCGTAAACGTCCTCGTGGACGTAGAGGCGCTTGAGTGCTGCGCAGGTTTGGCCCGTGTTGATGAAGGCGCCCCAGAAGAGGTCTTCGGCAATTGCCTTGGGGTCGGCGTCGGGCAGGACGATGCCGGCATCGTTCCCGCCCAGTTCCAGCGTGAGCCGCTTGACGGTGTCCGCGGAGGATTTGATGATGGCGCGGCCTGCAGCGGTGGAGCCGGTGAACATAATCTTGCCGATCGCGGGGTGGTCGGTTAGCCGGGCGCCCACCTCACGGCCGCAGGAAACCACTGACAGGATGCCTTCGGGAAGCTCCTCGTTCAGGACCTTGGCCAGCGCCAGGACGGACAATGGGGTGTTGCCGGAGGGCTTGACCACCACGGCGTTGCCCATCCGCAGGGCGGGGGCGATCTGCCAGATGGCGATCATCATGGGCCAGTTCCACGGGCCGATCGCGGCAACAACGCCGATGGGCCGGTAATGCAGCTCCGCCCGGGTTTCGCCGTCATCGACAATCAATTCAGGCTCCAGTCGAATGGTGGCGGCGGCGCGCAACCATGCCGCGCAGGCGCCCACCTCAAAGCGGGCGTTCGGGCCGTTCAGCGGCTTGCCCTGTTCACGGGAAAGGATCCGGGCCAGTTCCTCGGCGGAACGCTCGACGGCGTCGGCCGCCTTGAGGAGCGCGGCGGACCGGGCGTCGTGGCCCATTGCGGCCCAGGCCGGCTGGGCGGCCTGCGCGTCAGCGACTGCCTGCTCAAGGTACTCAAGGTCATGAATGGGCGCCTCACCCACGATCTCACCAGTAGCAGGGTCAAGGATGGTGCGGGTCTGACCCGAGAACGCGGTGACCTCGTCAAGCAATGATTCGTACGTTTTCATTCTTTACTCCTCTTCGAGCAATGGTGACTAATGCTTCTGGAAGTCCTGCGGGTATTCAGTAGTGTTCAGGACGCTGAGCCGGGAGTTGAAGGGCAGGATGACGGGTTCGCTTGCAGGATCGTCCCAGCCGAACATCCGGCCGATGGAGCGCTGCTCGCGCAGGTCCACCAGCAGCACGGCTTCGACGCACATGACCTTTTCGGTCCAGAAGAAGATGAAGAGGTCATCTGCTACTTCCCAGGTCATGCAACGGTCGGTGTCGGCCAGCCCTGCCTCGCCGCCACGGATGCAATTCCAGGTGAACGTGCCCGGGTTCAGGTAGATGTGTTCGTACGTTTCGACGTCGCTGTAGCGGTAGTAGATCCGCTTGCCGACCAGGGCCGTGGAGCGCTGGTGGCGCACGGAGGACCCTTCGGTGTTGGCCTGGCTGAAATCTGTGGTGCTCCGCATCCTGCCGTCCACGGTGACAAACCGGGAAACGCCGGTTGTTGTGGCCCCCGTGTTGCGGTCCGCGATGATGGTGACGTTTTCTGCGGCCGGACCTTCGCCTCGGATGAAGTCGATGATGAAGATGCCGGGCCGGGCTTCGATCGCCTTGTAATCGGCTATTCCACCAGTCTTGTCCCCATCGCGGCCAACGGTCCACGCCAGCGAAGATTCATCGTCAAAAACGTACTCAGCCTGGGAGCCGTCCTCGTCCAGGGGGCTCAATGTGGTGCCGGCCAGGGCGGGGGAAGCGGGCAAGGTCTGGTCGCCGAAACCTTCAAGCATGGTGGAGACCGGGGGCCACTGATCTTCGGGGATGTAGTCCTGGATGTCAGCTGAAGTCATGTTCTTGTTCCTTGTTCTTTTGCTGCTGGCTTGTACTGGTCAGGTGGAGGTTTTGGTCAGCCGATGACCGCGGCGAAATTGATGGACGGCTTTTGTGCGCCGCGGGCCATCCCGGCCACGAAGAAGAGGGGGATGCCGAGCAGGAGCCACCGGGCCACTCCGCCCGCTCCGCCGAGCAATGCGTCGTAGTTGTCCAGCGTCAGGTATCCGATGACGATGAAGGCCAGGAAAGACAGGGACGGTGCAATGACGGTGACCCAGAGGTTGTCCCGGATGTGGTTTCTGGCGAAGAAGACGACTATTGCCGCTGATGTCACCAGCAGGATGGTGATGAAGCCTGCCGTGCCAAGGGCCACGAACCAGGCAAAGACTGTTGTGATGGGGTCGGCGCCTGCGAGTAGGAAGATGCTGATGATCGCCAGGAGAACGAGGCCGTTGATGAGCCCTGCGAAGTGCGGGGCGCCGGTCTTGGAGACGGAGGACAGTTTGGCCGGCAGGGCTCCGGCACGGCCGAGGGAAAACAGGTACCGGGAGAACATGTTGGCCAGGCCCAGGAGCATGGCCAGGAAACTCGTGACAACGAGGATCTGCATGGTCAGGTTCAGCCAATAGCCTGCGCTGGATTCGGCGAGATCGAAGACCATTCCTGCCGGGTTTTCGGCGGCGACGGTTTGGATGTTGTCGATGCCGATGGCTCCGCTGATGGCCCAGGTGGAGATGGTGTAGAAGATGCCAATGAAGGCGATCACAAAGTAAGCGGCCCGGGGAATGGTGCGCCGTGGGTTCTTTGCCTCCTCGGCGAAGACGACGGTTGCTTCGAAGCTGGTGAAGCAGGCGAAGGCAAACAGCAGGGAAATGCCCAGGCCCGGACCGAAGACACTGGATGGGGTGAACCCTTCAAAGGTGAAGATGCCTAGCCCCTTCTGGGCAATCAGGGACACCACGAGGGCCGCTACCGCAAACGCTTCGCCAAGGATGAGGACCCCCAGCACCTTCAGGCTCGCATCGACGCCCCGCATCGTCAGGCCCGTCACCACAGCGAGCAATACAGCGATCCAGAAGTAGACCGGCAGGCTGATACCCGTGAGGCCTTCGACCAGCAACTGCGCAAAGACACCGAACTGGGACCAGAGTCCAATCTGAAGGCTCAGGTATGTCAGGATGGCGATCCCGGCCCCGCCGGTGGCCCACTTGTTGCCCAAACCCTTGGCCATATAGGCGACAAAGCCGCCCGCGTTGGTGATGTGCTGGCTCATCCGCAGGTATCCGACGGAGAAGAGAGCCACCAGCAGCGCAGCAATCACGTAGATAACGGGCGTTCCCGGGCCGCTGGCCGAAAACAGTACCGGACTGGCTCCCACCACCGCAGCCATGGGAGCGGCTGCGGCAATGGCAAAGAAGGCAATGGCGATGACGCCGAGCTTGTTCGGCCTCAGCCGTGGGGAGGAGGCCGGCGCTGGATCCTCTTGCACTGGGCGTGTAGAGATTCCGACTGGTTCTTGATTCATCCGTTGGCTCTTTCAGAAGTGTGCAAGGCGCAAGGCCTGCGCAGAAGTGTTGGAAGGTCCCTGCTGGCACGCGACGGTGCGCTCCACGGGAAAGGAAATCTGCTCGAGTTGGCTGTACACACTGCGTGATATCAGCCACATTCCAGAACTATACGTTTGTTTAGTTCTGGCTGTCAATGCTTTTTCCAGAGTCGACCAGGAGGGCTAGACTCGGTGCATGAACCAGCCGTCAACCCGGTTGCCCTATGGAGACGGGCGCGATGCCTTGCTGTCCGCGGTGATCGACGTCGTCGGGGAAAAGGGTCTGCGGGGTGTTACATACCGTGCCGTTGCGTCCCGGGCAGGAGTGAACCACACCCTTGTCACTCATCACTTCGGTTCCATCGAAGGTCTTCTTGCCGCCACCATGGAGTGGGCCATCCAGCGGTCCATCGAGGAGACAGGCCTGGAAAAGATCGCGGACTTTGACGAGAACTTCGCCGATTCACTCCTCGCAACGGTCTCGCGGGAACCGGAGCTGCAGCTGTTCCAGTTCGAGATGCTTCTCGAATCCCGGCGCAATCCCGAGGTACGCGCCTTGGTGGAACGCCTTTACGCGAACTACATGAGCACTGTTGAAGATGCCCTGAGGCAACGGGGCCTCAACGTGGACAACGGTGCCGCCTTGGCCATCTTTGCTGCCCTGGACGGCCTCATGCTGCAATTCCTCACCATCAGCGACCCCGAACGGATCAGGGCCGCCGTCATCCAGGTGGGCAAGCTCGTCGCAATGCTGGAGAGCACCAGCCAAAGCCCCGGCGGCAGCAGGCCACTCCCGATTCGATAGGTCTGAAATCCGATCGCCTGGTGGCGCGTGAGCGCTGGACCAAGAGCCGCGTTGCTCTGGCCGACCAAGTTCTGCAGCCTGGGGCCGGACAAGCCGGTAGGTGGCGGGCCCTTGGGCACGCGCCACCTACCGCCTGAGGTAAGCCGTCAGCCGTGAGCGCCGCTGATGGCCTCGTCCATCGCCGCATGACCGGCTCGAAGGGCGTCTGAGGAGACAACGTGGCCGGCCTTGATGACGATGCGTTTCCGGCTCCCGTCCCAAAGCACTGAGGGCTCCTCGAAGGGATCGCCGTCCAGTATCACCAAATCCGCGCAGGCCCCCTCCGCGATGCGTCCCAGATCTTCCCGCCGGAGGAGGGCCGCGTTCGTTGATGTGGCAGAGCGGAGTGCGTCGTAGACGCCCAGCACTTCGACCTGAAGGCGCAGCCCGGCCAGCTGTTCATCCTCAAGCTCACCCATGAGATCGGTGCCGAAGCCAATCCGGACCCCGGCATCCCGTGCCAGTGTCACGGCGTTCTTGCCCGCCGCCAGTACTTCCTGGTTCTTAGCGGCACCCACCTCGGTAAGTCCGATTTCGGCTCCGCGGCGGCCCATCGCATCGTACGTCACCAGCGTGGGCACGAGATAGACGTCGTGCTCCGCCATGAGCCGGGCGGTTTCAGCATCCAGCAGGTTGCCGTGTTCGATGCAGCGAACCCCGTTGAGCACCGAATGGCTGATGGCTTCGGGGGAGTAGGCGTGCGCGGTGGCGTAACTGCCCCGCCGGGAGGCCTCTTCGGTGACCGTGCGGATTTCCGCGGCGGTGTACTGCGGGACACGGATCGGGTCGACCGGGGAAATCACTCCTCCGGACGTCATGAGCTTGATGGCGGTGGCACCGGTCCGGAACCTGTGGCGCACCGCCCGCAGCAAGTCCTCAACGCCATCCACTACCTCGCACATATGACCGCCATGGAAGCAGCTTCCATCGTTCGCGGCGCGGATGTCGCCGTGACCGCCGGTCTGGCTTAGCGCGGGACCGGTAAAGAAGTAGCGGGGACCGGGGCACAGTCCTTCCTCGATTGCAGCCGCAAGGCCCACATCACCCCCAGCCACGTCCCGCACTGAAGTGAAGCCCCGGCGCAGCGCTGCCTCAAGTCTGCGGGCACCGGCCAGCGCGGAGTAGCTCAAAGGCCCGGTTTCGTTCAGTGCGGAGGTCAGGCTGAGCGCATAGGCGTGGAAGTGGGCGTCAATGAGGCCGGGAATCACCACCCGGCCGCCCGCGTCGAGTGCTGGCTCGGAGTCGGGCCAGGCGCCACTGTCCTCTGTGGTGCCGCGCACGGCTGTGATCCGGCCGTCGCGGACAGCGATGGAACCCTCAACGAGAGTAGGGGATTCGCCGTCGAAGATCCTGGCGTTCCGGATGGTCAGGTTTCCCGGGAGGTTGGGGATCACGTGGAGTGTTTCCTTCCTGATGTCGTCAGTGGGCTAGCTGGTGGCGGCCAAGGCGGCTTCGAGGAGCTGGACCGATCGCCTCGCGACCTCGACGGCGGCATCCACGGAGGACTGGTCATAGCTGCCTTCGGGCGCCAGGAAGTTCATGGAGCCGATAGTACGGCCGCCGCTCACCACTGGAACGTTGACAATCGCGCCACACCCCAGCGATTCAATGGTTCCGGAGTCGAAGAAGAAGGCCCTGACCGCTTCCCTGTCAGCGCCCAGGAATGGCTGCTGGCCGATGAGGACCTGCTCCAGCCACACAGGATTGGTGTCCCCAGCGAGGGTTTTCTTCCCGCCTATCGGGTAGACCTCGGGGTGGGTGGTGTAAATGCGAGCCATGCTGCTGCCTTCGTCGGCGATCACGGAAGCAGTGAAGAGGCGGACGCCGACGGTGTCCCGCGCAGAGGCGTAGACGTCGTCGAAGGATTCAAACTGGGAACTCATGGGAGTCCTTTCTGGTTTCGTACGGGGCTGGGAGAGTTGGTTTCTCTTGTGCTGCCGCCGCCAGCACGGTGAGGATCAAATGGACGGACAGCAACTCGGAAGGATTGTCCAACGGGACGCCGAGTTCCCGTGCACGGCTAAGCCGGGCCTGAAGGGTGTTGCGGTGCACATCGAGTGCCGCCGCTGCGAGGCTTACCGAGCCGCGGTGGTCAAGGAACGCTGCTACGGCTGCCACTATCGCCTCCCGGTCAGGAGAGGTCATCAGCCGTGGAAGGGTCAGCTCAGCCACCAGGGCCACGGCGTCCTTGTCGACGAAAGTAAATGCCGCCGCTACGCCCAGACCGGCAAAACCCAATACCGTGCCCGGGCCCGCGGACCGGGCTGACACAGCAGACAGCCGGGCCTCCTGAATGATGGACGGAAGCGGCGGAGCCTCCTCCGCCCAGCGGGACAGGCCGGCCACCAGGCCCAGCTCGGCCAAGGCAGGCTGGAGCCGTGCCTTGAGCCGGAGTTCAAGCTGTGAAACAACTGCCTGGTGTGCGGCCGGAACAAGTGCCAGCCAGCCGCCGTCGACCTCCGCCAGAGGACTGCGTGCAGCGACCTTACGCCAGAGCAGCCTCAGCACAGCCGTTAGGTCGTTACCTGGCGCGTGCACACCGCTGCGACAGATCCAGATAGCCGCGTAGCGTTCGTCCCTGCGCCAACCCAGCTGTGAGAGGAGATGCCGGTGATCTTCCTCGAAGGCGGTGCCGGAAGAACCTGGGCCTTGGTTTAGCCTGGCCAGTGCCGCAGTGGGAACAGCGCGGACCGCATCCCGGGAGTTGCCCACCAACCATGCGGCCTTAACCGAAGGAGCCGCTACTTCGAGGATCGACCGAACGAGCCGTAGGTTGTGTACGCCGGAAGCGGGTACACGGGCGGTGAGGGCTGAAGGGACGGCGGCGTTGGCCGCGCCAATGTCAACAGTGATGACCTCGGCCGAATCCCGCGGGGCAGCACCGGCTGAGGCGAGGACGACTCCGTCGTATTCCAGCGAAACGCCCACGCCATCCAGTTCACCGGATATGGTCTTGAGGACGTCAGCGAGTGTACTGTCCTTGGCCACTGCACGGGCGAACCGGGCGAGCTCGGCATCCACCACGGACAGGGCGGCACCGATTTCAGCTGCCAGAGACAACGCGACTTCGGCCGGATTTCCCTCCGCAGCCAAAAGCGTGATGCCCAGTCGTTTAGCCAGGCCGATCACAGCGTTGGAATAGGTGCTCCCAGCCACGACGACGGCACTGGCCCGCCGCTCCCAGGCATGCCGCAGTGCGGCGGACACAAGCCAACCGCCCGAGCCCATTTCTGTCGAAAGGACCACAACGGTGTTCGGCCGCACGCGCTGGATCGCCTCAAGCTGGGAGACAAGAACAACGCTTTCGATAAGTGCGCTGGTGGGGGTGAGGTACAGCGGGGTGGTGCTGCGAAGCGACCCGTGCGCCAGCAGTCCCGCCACATCGAGCCGCGTGTCCTTGATCGACCTACTCATGGCGCCGCCTTGGATGTTTGAGTGGGATGCCGAACGCAGCCGGTTCGGCCAGATCCAGTCCCGCCTCCGAATACCATTGCGGCGCAGCATTGAGTTTTAGCACATCCACAACGTTGCCTACCCGGACGTCGTCCAGGTTGGCCACAGAGCCGTGCTCGGGGTTGAGGAGCGTCACCATGTCAGGGACGGCTGCCGCTACGGCACCGTCCACCAGCACCAGCAAAATCTCATTCTGGACCTCCAGCCGGATGATCTGCCCGGTGGTTTCATCCTCCAGGGTCATACTGGATGGTTGGGCCGGGAGTCCAAGGTCGGTAGGGCGGGACAGGCCTTCGATGTGGCTCACCCGCGCCCGTGAAATCCGCGTCACGCCCAGGAAGTCGGCGAGCGAAAGGAACTTGCTCTCCGCCGAGGTTTCGGCGTCGAGGATCTGTCCTATCCGGATCATCCGGCTGATGGAGCCGTGCACTCCGTGCTCCTTCAGCTCACGCGCGGAGCATGGATACATGACAGTGGCGGCCCAGCCGCCGAGCTCGGTGACGAGCGCACGGACCAGTGTCTCGGCACGTTGCGGATCACTGGCCTCCACCAGTGCGCGCTCGCCGGTTACCCCCATGAGCGCTATGGGGCCAATGGCCACCCCGCCGATATTCAAGGTGGTCTGGCTGATGAGGGGGAAGACGCGCCCCATGGGGTCGGAGTCGATCACGGGAAGGGAGGACTGGAGCCCCACCATGAGCGGAATGATTCCGTTGATGTTGGCGGCGGCGAGCGAATAGATGGCCCGCACCTTGCGGCCAAGTCTGGTTTCGATCGCATCGATACAGCCCGTGAACTCGTCACCCACCGGGGGCATGTCAGCGATGAACAGGCCTTGGGTCACCATGCCCACTGCCACTACCAGGTCATCTGGAGCGAGTTCATCCACGGTGACGAGCTCCACGGACTGGTCCTTCATGGCCTCCTGGATCATGCCGGCGTAGATATGGATGGCGGTGGGATCGATGGCGCAGGCCAGGAAATGTGCACCGGTCCGGAGGTGCCCGACGTCTTCAGCCGTGAGGACCGTGCTCATGCCGTGGCCTCCATGGCTTGTGCGGTCGACGCCAGTTCCTCAGAGCCGGAAGTCCCGCCCGCGGCCTGAACCCGGATCCGGACGATTCCGGGATTCCCATAGGGCATGGCGAACACATTTGATTCGATGATGCGGGTGTCTGTGGGGCTCGCGCCCAACTGGACCGCGGCCGACCGGGCTTCCTCTTCCACGCGGTGCTGTACCCGCTGCAGATCCGCCTGTCCGCTGACCCTCTCGAGCCTGTCGATCCACGCCGTCAGCGGTGCCGCGGCACAGCCTATGAGGGTCAGGTCCGGGGCATCTGGAAGTGTTGGCGCCAGGCCGAAGTCAGGCGGGGTGTCCTGGCTGGTGCGGACGTCGGCGACCACTGACGGGATGCCGGGCCGCACCGGATGGTTGGCAGTGTACGGCTCCACGATGGCGGCGTTGGTGGCGAGGCTCGCTTCATACCCCTGCCGGATGAGGCTGTGGGAAACCGGAAGACCGCGGCGGGTGTTGCCCACGCTCACGCCCGCATCGGTGCAGACAACTACTTCCCCGTCAGGCAATCCGCCCAGCGTTGCTGCGCCGAGGATTGCCATTGCAGGATCCGGGTGGAGTCCGTGCACGGGGGCTACTGCCAGCCGCGATAGGGGTGCCCGGCCGCCGTCGTTCCTGGCATAGGAAAGTGTGGCAGCGGGGAAATGGCGGCGTCCCGCCTCTTCCAGCATTGCCGCCAGGTCTTCGCCCGATTGCATCAGGGCACTATTAAGGATGGCTGTGTAGTCACGGTCGCGGAACACGCTTGAGTAGAAATCAGTGGAGATGCTGATCCGCATGTCGCTGTTGTTCGACAGGATGGCATCCGCGATACGCGTTTCGTGCTCCGGGGAGGCGGTGGAGCCGACGGCGGTGATGGCTACGTTCCGCAGGCGCCCAGACAGGATGGAGGGCAATTCCACCAGGAATGCTTTCAGGTCCAGCGGCGCGAGGGGCCGTCCCCGCAGGTCGTGGCCGCCGCGGACGTGCATGGTCCTGATGACCGCAGGCTCAATGAGCGCCGGCAGGACGGTGTTGTGGAACCGATCAGCCGGGGGACGGGGGGAGATGCGGATAGCGACGACGTCCCCTGGCTGCCCCGCAGCGAGCACGCGTCCGACGTCGGCCGTTACGTCTGTGATCCGGGTCCCGAACTGCAGGCGTAACGCGGACAGCACCCGGTCCAGCGCCTCAGCCAGGCTGCCGGCCTGCAGCTGTTCGGCCACGGAGATGACGGAGCGTCCCTCCAGAACGAGCGCCCGGCAACTGGTGCCCTGGAGCATCAGTCCTATCCGCATTGCCGGGCCTCCTGTTCAACTTTCTGCCGGGCCCCTGCCCCGCGGTGCATCCATGTCATATCTCTAGGGTCCACCCTGGACAGTCATCTGGTGGCTTTGCGGAAGAACAATCCGTCGGCTGCAACGGCCACCAGGATGAGGACACCTGTCACCACCTGCTGGTAAGTGGTATCCCAATGCAGCAGGTTGAAGCCGTTGCTGATGACGGTGAGGATCATGACCCCCACGAAGGCCCTCCACATGGCACCCTGTCCGCCGAGGATGCTGGTTCCGCCGATGACCACAGCGGCGATTGCGGTGAGCTCGATGCCGATGGCCATGGCAGGCTGGGCCGATCCGGCGCGGGAGGCCAGAATCATCCCGGCCATTGCCGAGCAGAGGCCGCTGATGGCGAAGACCGCAACGTGGATTGAGCCCGTTCGGATGCCGCTGAGACGGGCAGCTTCCCGGTTGCCGCCCACGGCGTAGATCCTGCGGCCGAAGGTGGTGCGCCACAGAACAATTCCCAGGACCGCGGTCATTGCCAGCATCAGTACCGAGCCTGCGGTGAGGCCGAAAATGCTTGGCCAGGTCCAAGTCTGGAAGGATGCAAGCTGGTCAGGCAGCGGTGCCACAATTGCGCCGCCAGTGATCACGATGGCCAGGCCCCGGTAAATGATGCTCACAGCCAATGTTCCGATGAACGAGTTGACTTTCGTGCTGACCACGATCAGCCCTGTGACGGTCCCCAACAGGGCGCCCACCAGCAAGGCTCCGAAGAACCCTGCCGCAACACCGAAGTGCTGGGTGAGAGTCACCCCCGAAATGGCGGAGACTGCGAGGGTTGCGGTCGAGGAAAGGTCAAAGACCCCGCTGATGATGCACAGCGTGGCTGCCGCGGCGAGCAGTCCCACGACGGCGGCCTGGTCGAACAAGTTGATGAAATTTCGGCCCGTGAGGAATGTTCCGGTGTTCAGGGCCAGGAACAGCATGATGGCGGCCAGGCCAAAAACGATTCCGAAATCTTTGAGATTCAGATTGAACTTTTTTTCTGCCGTTGAAGGCACGGCAACTGCTGTTGTGCTCATGTGGATTCACCTATTTCAGGAAAGCGGAAGTCATGACTTCGTCGCGGGAGGCGTTTCGGTCGAACTCGGCAACAATGCGCCCGTGCCTCATGACATGGATACGGTGGGACAGGCCGAGCACTTCCTCGAGCTCGGAGCTGACCACGATGACTGCTGTACCCTTAGCAGCCAGTTCAACGATGATGCTGTGGATCCGGGCCTTGGCTGCGATGTCCACTCCCCGGGTGGGTTCATCCACCAACAGCACTGCCGGAGGATCCAACAGCCATTTGGCGAAAAGCGCCTTCTGCTGGTTCCCGCCGGAAAGGTTGGCAATAGGCTGTCCCGGGCGGGCGCCGCGCAGGTCAACTGACTTGCTGACGTCCTTGACGGCCGCCCTTTCCCGCCGTGCACTGACGAAGCCGGCCCATGACCGGCCGGACAGGGTTGAGAGGGCAATATTCTCTGAGGCTGGCCGGGACATGACCAGTCCCTGTTCTTTCCGCGACTCCGGAATGAGCGCGATACCTGCTTTGATGGCGTCCCTGATGGAGCAGGCGCGGAGGCGGTGGCCGTTGATCTCGACGTGGCCGCCGGTGGTCCGGTCTGCACCGAAAATGGCGAGCAGGGTTTCGCTGCGGCCGCTGCCCACCAGCCCGGCGATGCCCAGGATCTCTCCGCGACGGACCTCAAGAGATATGTCGCTAACCTTGGTGCTGGTCAATCCGACAACCCGAAGAACCGTCTCAGCTTGGGAGTGAACCTGCGGCACTTCGGGGAGGAGGAAATCGACGTCCCGGCCAACCATCAGCCGCACGAGCGACTCCGGCGTATGGCCGGCAGCGTCTTCGGTGACGATGTGCTGTCCGTCGCGCAGAATGGTCACCCGGTCCACCAAGTCCAGGACTTCCTCCAGGTAATGAGAGACGATGAGGACGGTGGTCCCGGTGGAGGCCAGCCTTTTGATAACCTGCAGGAGTTTTTCCTTCTCGGCCTCGTTGAGGACCGCGGTGGGTTCGTCCATGCACAGCACCTTCGCCCCGCGGGCAAGGGCTTTCAGGATTTCCACCTGCTGCTGTTGGCCGATAGGCAGATTCCCCACGGTTGCCCGGGGGTCCAGGTCAAAACCGGACTCTTCCAACAGCCGGGCGAAATGGTCACCGTCCTTGTTGGGGAGGAGGAGGCTTCCACTGTGGGCCCAGCGGCCCAGGAAGACGTTCTCCAGCACCGACAGGTTGGGGATCAGTGCCAATTCCTGGGAGATGAGGGAAATCCCATGGGAGATGGCGTCCCGTGGGGTTGTGATCCTGACCGGGTTTCCGTCCAATTCCATGGTGCCGGAGTCCGCCATGATGGCACCGCCCAGGATTTTGAGCAGGGTGCTCTTTCCTGCGCCGTTTTCCCCCATGATGCCGTGGATTTCCCCGGGGGTTACCGACAGTGTGACGTCTTTCAGCACCGTGGTTGCACCGTAACGTTTGCCGATTCCGGAGACGGTGATCTCCGGTGCGGTCCTCCGGCTTGCATGCTCGCGTTTTTCCAACTGTTGTATCGCCATGTTGACCTCTGGAGATGGAAGGGAGTTGAGGGCCGGATCCCCGGGGCCGAAGCGGTCAGGCTCCGGCCCCGGGGTTGCCCCCGGGAGGTGGCTGGACTAGTCCGAGTACTTTGAGACGTAGTTCAGGGCATCGAGTGCCTCTTTGGTGCCCTTGCTGTTGTTGGGGGCCAGGCTGGCCTCGTCGATGGCAGTTTCCACTTGCTTGCCCCGCGCCTTGGCGAGCCCCAGTTCGGTGGCCTTGGCGCCGTTGGCTACGACGTCGCTGACGTAGATGGAGAACCATTTACCGGACCGGACCGCTTCCACATTGGAAACGGATGCACCGTTGCCGATGAACTTGATGTCACTGTTCCCGGCGGCTGCGGCGGCGCCGGTGATGGCCTGGGATGCGCCAATCACCACGTCAACATCCGGGTTCGCCTGTGAGACGTTTTGGAATGCCTGGCGGCCGGTGTCCTGGGTGTACCCGCCTTCGACGCTGGCCACGAGCTTGATTTTCGGATCGGTGGCCAGTTCCGTCTTCACGGCATCGGTCCGGGCGTTATCCAGGGGCATGGCCTTGAAGCCTTCGAGGTAGGCCACCTTGCACGTGTCGCCCGGCACCGTGGCGCAGGCTTGCTTGCCCATCTCGCCGAGCACCTTGCCGTTGCGGGTGGGCAGGTCCACGATGCTGATGGCACCAGGGACCTGCGCCTCGATGGTGTCGAACTTTGGCCCGATGACCGAGAATTCGACAACCACCGTGATGCCCGCCTGCACGGCCTGCGTCAAAGGTGCGATGAGGGCCTGGTTGTCATTGGCCTGGATCACGATCACCTCGAACTGCTTGGAAGTGACAGCATCCTGGATCTGCTGGACCTGGGTCTGGGCACTGAAATTGGAGTCCACAAAGGTGGCGCTGGCGTTGTTGGCTTTGGCCGCCTGCTCCACGCCGAGGTACGTGCCCTGGGCAAAGCCGTTGGATTTGGCAAAACCGAAGAATCCAACGTTGAGTTTCTGGTCTGCACCGGCAGCCACTGCTTCTGTGGTGCTGCTTTGGGCGGGCGGGGTGCATGCTGAGGTCAGCAGGGCGAGGCTCATGAGGGCCATCGCTGCGGCTGGACGCTTGGTGATTTTCACAGTTAATCCTTTCTGTCGCGGCGTTTAGTAGCCGTAGTGGGTCTTGGCGAAGTCCTCGGTGATGAAACCGTTGACGATGTCGTACTCAATGTCTTCGCGGGAGCGCTTGGAGACATCTCCGAAACCGCCGCCGCCCCCAACTGCAAGGCGGACGACGTCGCCGGCCTTGATTTTCCGTGCGTTGGCCTTCAGCGTCCGGACCTCGTCGTGGCGGCCGGGATTGATCACCACTTCCGGGCCCTGGGCGTCAGAACCACCGAAGAGGCCCCAGGCGGGCGTCTTGGACCTTTCGAACCACAGCCCCACGACGCAGTCGGCGAGGAACTCGTATTCACGGACAACTCCGTTGCCGCCCCGCCACTGCCCGGGGCCACCGGAGTTCGGACGGATGGAGTACTCGTTGATCCGCAGCGGGTAACGGGTTTCCATCATTTCGATGGGCAGGTCCTTGAGGGACCCGTTGACGTTGTTGATCATGGCGGATTCGCCGTCGGTTCCCTGCCAGGCGCCCCAGCCGCCAAGGGTGGCTTCCATGCTGACGAAGTTCCGGCCGAAGCGGGGGTCGAAGCCGGCGGCAGTAATGATCATTGAGTCACCATGGCTGGCGCTTGCCACCCGTTCAGGCATGGCGGGTGCCATTGCCTTGGAGACCAAATCGATCAGCAGCCCGAGATGCGAGAAGTACCACTGGCATGGTGCCGGTGCCACGGCGCCCAGCACTGAGCCGGAACGCACCTGGGTGGTCATGGGGCGGAAGGATCCGCCGTTGGAGTTGGAGTCCGGGCTGACCAGGAGCTTGTACCCCACACGCAGGGCCGAGACGGCTTGGGCTGCGCCGCAGTTGACCGGGCCCATGGTCTGGTCGGCGGAGCCGGTGACGTCGAAGTCGACAGTGTCGCCGGCGACGGTGATCTTCAGCCTGATCGGGATGGGGGTGTCCAGGTTGATGCCGTCGTTGTCCAGGACGCCTTCGGCTTCGTACACGCCGTCGGGGATGTTGCGGACGGTCTCGCGCTCAATCTCCTCCGTCTGGCGGAAGATCTCATCGCGTGCGGCATCGAGTTGCTCCATGCCGTACCGGCCCACCAACTCCTTCATCCGGGTGGTTCCCATCCGGAGTGCGGCGATCATCGCGTGCATGTCGCCGATGGTCTGGTAGGGAAAGCGGACGTTGGTGCGGATCAGGTCCACCACGGAGGTTTCAATGCCGGCTTCCATGAGCTTGACCGGCCCCATACGGAAGCCTTCCTGGAAGATGTCCGTGGCATCCATCGAGCCGCCCACATCCTTGGAGCCCATGTCCATCCAGTGCGCGCGGGTGGCGGCGAAGCCAACCACCGAGCCGTCGTCAAAAATCGGCGCGAAGATGGTGACATCGTTAAGGTGCGTTCCGCCGAGGTAGGAGTCGTTAAGGATCCACACGTCCCCTTCCTGCCAGACCTCGCGTCCGTACAGCTCCTCCACAGCAATGGAGCACGTTTCCAGGTTGCCGAGGAACAGTGGGAGCCCGGCGGACTGTCCGAGTACGCGGTGTTCGGTGTCCAGCAGCGCCACCACACAGTCACCGCCCTCGTAGAGGATGGGTGAGTAGGCGGAGCGGATCAGGGTGGCGTTCATATCGTCCGCGGCGCTGGTGAGCGCGTTGCGGATGATTTCCACGGTTACGGGATCCAGGGTTTTGACTGCAGTGATTGTCATTAGTGGTACCTCAATTTCCTTCTGCGTCTTCAGTGCGGATGACCAGGGAGCCGAACTCGTCGACCGTGACGTTGAACCCGGGCGGCACCACGGTGGTGGCGGTCTGCTCCACGATGATGGCCGGTCCTTCGAAGGTGTGCCCGGCGGCCAGGTCGTCGCGGCGCACCACGGTGGTCTCGTGTTCCACGTGGTCAAAGACCACCCGGCGCATTTCGTGCTTGAACTCGGGGCTCTGCGCGGTTGCGAAGAGCGGTGCCTCCAGCCGGCCGAGGTCGCCTACCGCCTGGGTCCGCAGTGCGACGATCTCGATGGGGGCGCCCAGGTTGGAGTGCCCGTAGCGCTCGTGGTACATCGCGGAGAAGCGGACCGCCAGGTCGGCGACGAAGCCCTCTGACTCGGGTTCGTCGGCGGACGTGAGGGGGACGTTCAGTGAGAATTCCTGGGACTGGTAGCGCACGTCCACGGAAGCGGTTGTTTGGCGGCTTTCCTCAGGGACGCCCTCGGAAACCAGGGACGTCAGGCCCTCCACTTCCATCCTTCGCAGGACACCGGCCATGTCAGCCACGTCGATGTCTTCGTCGAGGAAGAAGTACGGTTCGGAGAAGTCCTTGCGGATGTTCGTCTGCAGCATGCCCCACGCCGAAAACGCGCCGGGGAAACGGGGAACCACGGTTTCCGGGATCCCGAGTTCCTTGGCGAGGAAGACCGCGTGCATGGGCCCTGCGCCGCCGAACGCCACGAGGGCAAAGTCGCGAGGTTCGATGCCCCGGGAGATGGTGATGGTCCTGATGGCCTGGGCCATCTGGGAGTTGGCTACGTCGCAGATGCCTTCGGCCATGGCGATCGGGTCCAGGCCGAGCTCGTCTCCCACTGTCTTCAGGGCCGTGATGGCCGCTTCCCGGTCCAGGGCAACCTGTCCGCCTGCGAACCAGTCGGGGTCCACGCGGCCGAGCACCAGGTTGGCGTCGGTGACGGTGGGCTCGGTGCCGCCGCGGCCGTAGCAGGCCGGCCCGGGGGTGGCACCGGCGGACCGGGGTCCCACCCGGAGACCCCCGGCTTCGAGCCATGCAACAGAGCCGCCGCCGGCTCCCACAGTATGGATGTTGACGACGCTCATGAGCATCGGCAGGCCCTCAAGGTGGGCTTCGGTGGACACGTCGGGTTTTCCGTCGACAACGAGGGAGACGTCAAAGGAGGTCCCGCCCATGTCAACACCGATGAGGTTGCGGTTGCCGGACACGCCAGCCAGTTCGACGTCGCCCATTGCGCCGCCGACCGGCCCGGACAGCAGCGTCTGAAGGGGACGCTTGCGGGCGGACTCTGCGGTGAGCACGCCGCCGGAGGACTGCATGATGTGCAGCGGGGCCTCCACGCCGCGGTCCGCGAGCTTCTCTTCCAGGTCCAAAAGATAATTGCGGACCACGGGGCCCGTGTAGGCCTCAACCACCGCGGAGGAGGTGCGCTCGTATTCGCGCCACTCCTTGGCTGCTTCATGTGAAAGCGAAACGGTGAAATCCTCGCCCAGTTCTTCAAGCAGGATTTCACGGGCACGAAGTTCATGGGCCGGGTTCTTGTAGCTGAAGAGGAATGCAACGGCAACGGCGCCGTATCCCTCATCCTGTGCCCGGCGGGCTGCTTGGCGGACGGCCACTTCGTCAAGCGGCCGGATCTCGTGGCCCTGACCGTCGAGGCGTCCGCCGACGCCGATGACGTCCTTCCGCTCGATCAGGGGAGCCGGCTTGCGGTACTGGGCGTTGTAAAGCTCCAGGCGGGGGCCGCGGGCGATGTGGTAGGAGTCCTCCACGCCTGCAGTGGCCAGCAACAGTACTGGAACGCCGCGACGCTCAAGGAAAGCGTTAAGGCCTTGGGTGGTGCCATGCACCAGGAATTCGATATCGGAAAGGTCGGTAACAATCGATTCGAGACCGGCGATGACGCCGGCGCTCAGGTTGCCCGGCGTGGTGGATGCTTTCGTCGCCTCGTAGGTCCCTGCGCTCTGGTCATACGCCACGATGTCCGTGAACGTTCCGCCGATATCCATCGACACCCTGTAGTTCGGCATGTGTATCTCCTTATGGTTCTGGTTGAACTTGGTGTGTGGAAAATCACGTTAGACAGGGGGCCTTCCGGAACGCGGTGCATCATGCACAATCTGGGGCTAGGAGATAGGGCTCCCTGCCTAAAGAGGCCCTTGGAAAGCCCATTCAGCAGGGGATCCTGGCACCTGAGAAATTGGGGAGTGGATTTCTTGTTTGGGTGCTTGACGCGTTCATAGCGGCGCTCTTAGCCTTGTCTTGCCGCTGCGGGGGCGGCAGGACTGACCCGCGCGTAACCCGCTGACGGACTCCGTTAGGGTTGATGCGTGCGAGCCATCCTTCAGCGGGTCACCCGAGCCGAGGTCACCGTCGACGGCGAAACGGTGGGGTCCATTGACCGCCCGGGACTCGTTGTCCTGGCCGGCGCCACCCACACGGACACCTTGGACGATGCGGCGGCCCTCGCCGCCAAGATCTGGACCCTGCGGATCCTTGAGGGTGAGAGGTCGTGTGCCGACCAGAACGGGCCCCTGCTGGTGGTCAGCCAGTTCACGCTGTACGCGGACACACGGCGGGGAAGGCGCCCCTCCTGGTCGGACGCGGCGCCTGCGAACACCGGCGAGCCCTTGATTGAACACCTGGTCGCTTCCCTGCGCGGCCTTGGGGCGGAGGTGTCCACCGGGCGGTTCGGGGCCATGATGCAAGTGTCCCTGGTCAATGACGGACCGTTCACGATCAGCCTCGACACCGCCGATTTTTCAGCTCCCCGCCGCGGCTGACCATCCGGAAGTTATGGGCAACGCGGCCTTGAGGTCGGTGAATACGCTGTCCGAGAACCCGCCCAACTTCTCCTCCACAGGCACGGATCATCCCCAGCAACCAGACGTAAACTGACGTTCGCACCACCTCTCATCTGACTCCGCCAGGACAGAAACCTTTGGAGCCGCCATGCTCTGGAAACTGCTTGTTGAATACCTGCGGCCGCACCGGCAGCTGCTGGTCGCCGTCGTGGTTTTCCAGCTGGCGCAGTCCATAGCCTCCCTGTACCTGCCCACCCTGAACGCGGACATCATCGACGAAGGCGTGGCCAAGGGGGACACCGGCGTCATCCTCAGCCTGGGCGCCCTCATGCTGGGAATCACGCTGCTGCAGATCATCTGCGCCGTGATTGCCGTTTATTTCGGCGCGAAGGCCGCCATGGGCACAGGCAGGGACCTGCGCGCCGCCATCTTCAAACGCGTGGGGGAGTTCTCCGAGCAGGAAGTCACCAAATTCGGCGCGCCCAGCCTGATCACCCGCTCTACGAACGACGTCCAGCAGGTGCAGCAGCTGGTGCTGATGGGTGCCACCATGATGGTGGCCGCGCCCATGCTCGCCATCGGCGGGGTGATTATGGCGGTGCGTCAGGACGTGCAGCTGTCCTGGCTGATCGCCGTCGCGGTGCCGGCCCTGATGATCGGCGTGGGGCTGATCATTGTCCGGATGGTGCCGCTGTTCCGGAAGATGCAGAAGCGGATCGACACCGTGAACCGGGTGCTCCGCGAGCAGCTCACCGGCATCCGCGTGGTGCGCGCGTTCGTCCGCGAGGACATCGAGACCGCGCGCTTCGCGCAGGCGAACGACGACGTCACGGACACCGCGCTGCGGGCCGGCCGGTTGATGGCACTCGCGTTCCCCGTGGTCATGCTGGTGCTGAATGTGTCGTCCGTGGCGGTGATCTGGTTCGGTTCGTTCCGGATCGAGGACGGCTCCATGCAGGTGGGCACCCTGATCGCGTTCCTGAGCTACCTGATGCAGATCCTGATGTCCGTCATGATGGCCACGTTCATGGCGGTGATGATCCCGCGCGCCGCAGTCTCCGCGGATCGGATCGGCGAGGTATTGGGCACGGAGTCGAGCGTCCGGCCGCCGAAGAAGCCCGTCAGCAGCGCGGTGCGCCGCGGCGAGCTGGAAATGCTCGACGCCGGATTCGCCTACCCGGGTGCCGACCAGCCCGTCCTCTCCGGCATCAGCTTCACCGCCAAAGCAGGGCAGACGACGGCGATCATCGGCAGCTCGGGCGCGGGCAAGACCACCCTGGTGAACCTCATGCCGCGGCTATTCGACGCCACCACCGGCGCGGTGCGGATCGACGGCGTGGACGTGCGCGAGCTGCACCCGGACCTGCTCTGGGGCCACATCGGCCTGGTGCCGCAGCGGCCCTACCTGTTCACCGGCACCGTCCGCAGCAACCTGCAGTACGGCAAGCCGGACGCCACCGAGGACGAGCTCTGGTCCGCGCTGGAGATTGCCCAGGCCCGGGACTTTGTGGAGGAGATGGAGGGCGGGCTGGACGCGCCCATCTCCCAGGGCGGCACCAACGTCTCCGGCGGGCAGCGGCAGCGGCTGGCCATCGCCCGGGCCCTGGTGAAACGGCCCGAGCTGTACATCTTTGACGACTCGTTCTCGTCCCTGGATACCGGCACCGACGCCCGGCTGCGGCAGGCGCTCAAGCGCAGCACCGCCGGCGCCACGCTGGTGATCATCGCCCAGCGGGTCTCCAGCATCGTGGACGCGGACCAGATTTTAGTGCTCGACGGCGGCAGGATCGTGGGGCGCGGAACGCACAGCGAGCTGCTGGAAACCTCGGAGACGTACCGCGAGATCGTCTCCTCCCAGCTCGCAGCGGAGGAGACGGTATGAGCTCGCCGCACCGGCCGCCGTCGGGCGGTGCCAACACAGCCGGCCCCGCTGGAACCGCACCCGCCGCACCAACCGGGGCTGCCGGCGTCGGACGCATCCCGCGTCCCGCCCGCGGACCGGGCCAGGGCGGTCCGTTCGCGGGCATGAACGTGCCCGCGGAGAAGGCGATGAACTTCGGGCCGTCGGCCAAGCGGCTGCTGGGCACGCTGCGGCCGGAGCGGGCGTGGCTGCTGCTGGTGCTGGTGACGGGTATTGCGAGTGTGGCGCTCTCGGTGATCGGGCCGCGGCTGCTGGGCGAGGGCACCAACCTGATCTTCGCCGGGGTGGTGTCGCGGGAGCTGCCAGCCGGGGTCAGCAAGGCGGAGCTGATCGCGCAACTGCGGGCCGCGGGGGAGAACCAGCGGGCGGACATGCTCACTCCGATGGCGCTGACGCCGGGGGAGGGGATCGACTTCGCGGCGCTGTCCAGTGTGCTGCTGTGGGCGCTGGTGCTGTACGTGCTGGCGTCGGCGTTTATGTGGGTGCAGGCGTATGTGCTGAACGGCGTGGTGCAGCGGACGGTGTTCGGGCTGCGCGAGGAGATCGAGGCGAAGATCCACCGGCTGCCGCTGCGGTATTTCGATTCGATCCAGCGCGGCGAGCTGCTGAGCCGGGTGACCAACGACGTCGACAACATCTCCCAGAGCCTGCAACAGTCCATCAGCCAGGCGGTCACATCGGTGCTGACGGTGGTGGGGGTGCTGGTGATGATGTTCATCCTCTCGCCCGCGCTGGCGCTGATCGCGCTGGTGACCGTGCCGCTGACGCTGGGGGTCACGGCGCTGATCGCCAAGCGCTCGCAGAAGCTGTTTGTGGCGCAGTGGAAGCACACGGGCGAGCTGAACGGGCAGATCGAGGAGACGTACACCGGGCATGCGCTGGTGAAGGTGTTCGGCCGGCAGCGCGAGGTGGAGGAGCGGTTCCGGCAGAAGAACGTGGAGCTGTACGAGGCGAGCTTCGGGGCGCAGTTCATTTCCGGGCTGATCATGCCGGCCATGACGTTCATCGGGAACCTGGTGTACGTGGGGATCGCGGTGGTTGGCGGCCTGCAGGTGGCGTCCGGGGCGATGCAGCTGGGAGATGTGCAGGCGTTCATCCAGTACTCGCGTCAGTTCACCATGCCGCTGGCGCAGCTGGGGTCCATGGCTAACCTGCTGCAGTCCGGGGTGGCGAGCGCCGAGCGGGTGTTCTCGTTGTTGGACGAGGAGGAGCAGTCTGCTGATCCTTCTTCGGGTGTTTCTGTTGATGGCGCGGGGCGGGGGCGGCTAGTGTTCTCGGATGTGTCCTTCTCGTACTCGCCGGACAAGCCTTTGATTTCGTCTTTGTCTCTTGTTGCGGAGCCGGGGCAGACGGTGGCGATTGTGGGGCCGACAGGGGCCGGTAAGACCACGCTGGTGAACCTGATGATGCGGTTCTATGAGCTCGATGCGGGGCGGATAACGCTCGACGGCGTGGATGTCACCTCGGTGCCGCGCCGGGAGCTGCGCTCGCGGCTGGGGATGGTGCTGCAGGATACGTGGCTGTTCGGTGGGACCATCCGGGACAACATCGCTTATGGGCGGCCTGGCGCTACGGAGGACGAGATTTTGGAGGCGGCGCGGGCGACGTATGTGGACCGGTTCGTGCGCTCACTGCCTGATGGTTACGACACTGTTTTGGAGGACGAAGGGTCCAACGTGTCAGCCGGTGAGAAGCAGCTGCTGACGATTGCCCGGGCGTTCCTGGCGCGGCCTTCTGTTCTCATTTTGGACGAGGCGACGTCTTCGGTGGACACGCGGACCGAGGTGCTGGTGCAGAAGGCCATGCGGGCTTTGAGGAGCGACCGGACTTCTTTTGTGATTGCGCACCGCCTGTCCACGATCCGCGATGCCGACCTCATCCTGGTGATGGAGGCCGGCCAGATCGTGGAGCAGGGGACCCACGCTTCGTTGCTGGCCGCGGGCGGGGCTTACGCGCGGCTGTACGAGGCGCAGTTCGCGGCTCCTGTGGCGGAGGTTTAGGGGCCTTCGCTGGGCAGCAGCGCTATACGTCCTCTTCGATCCACCAGGTCCCCTTCAGCCCTTCAGGACGGACCTTCTCAAACGACGTTTCGTAGATTTCCAGAATCCGAAATACAACTCCGTACGCGGCCCAATCATGGACGCCACCGTATTCATCCGAATAGGAATCCCAGATTTCATCACCCTCGGCCTTCGGCAGCTGAAATTGTGCCCCGAACGGCCCCCTCGAATCATGGGGAAAGCCGGCATAGAGAACCACAATGTTGCCATCGACCACTGAGATATCACCCGGCCTCAAGGTCCGGGCGAGTTCCGAATCAGCAAAAATCCTCCGAACCTCACCAAGGATCGAAGAATGCAGGTCCAGCGAATCAGTCATCTGATGATTATCCTGCCGTTGCAGCCACCCAGGCTGGGCACGTCATGGGCCCCACGCAATAGGTGGTGATGACACCCTTCTGAAGACCGTCACCCATGCGGGTGTTGCTCACGACAGTACGGACATCCATAGTCCTTTTGATCCTGCAGATGCCAAGCCAGCATTCGTACTCGTTGGCCGGAGTCTGGTACACAATCGTGTTGCCACCTTGAACGGAACGCGTCTTGGGGAACATCGTTGTCTTCTTGACCATGTTCAGAGTGACACGATGTTTCTGAACATGCGCCCATCCAAAAGCGGCAGTCCCGTTACGGATTACCGTGGGCTTTGCCAGGTTATCGTTCCATCGGGAATAGATCACATATGCAGGATCAGCAGCGCGAGCCAATAAATCTTCAGGAACAGCGGCGGAAGCATTGCTGGCGGCTTTTACCGCCATCACATCTGACTCCAGAAACGTCCCGTTGGGTTGGGCCTGAACATAGCCAAAGGCGGACACGACCTTATCCGGCGTTGGCTCCGACGCAGTTGCCGGCGAAAGCGGAGAAACTGTCAATAGGAGAGCGGCAGAGGCACACACGGCCAAGGCACGCTTGAAAGCTGTGATCTTCAAAATAATCCCCAATCAATAAAGGCTTGTCGAAACGACAAATCCCGCGCCGAACCAAACCGAACGAAAATGCCAAAACACGTCAACTACCCAGACCAGCACCACTATTCGCCGCCACGCAAAAGCCAACCGTTTCGCGCCTCTTTCCCGTTGTGCACAAACGGGTTGGGTCCCTCGCTGTTTTGTTGCATTGGTGAAGTTACGGGCCGTGGCAGGAGGTCAAGGTGGACGACGCTGGAAGAGCGCGTTTGCTCAGGATGTTCCAAGTCGGACGGCTGGCCCGTTCTCCACAAAACTTGGATGGAACCAACCGATCACGAACGGGGCCACCACGATCAACGTCAGGATGCTTCCGAGCGTCCACAAGACCACTGACCTCCACTTGGACGTGCGAATCCGCGTCGTCATGGAGGAAGCAGCAACCAGAAGCGGCAACCCCGGAAAGAGTGGGAACGCCACGAACTCAAGAACCACGAACAAGGTGAAGATCCAGTCGATTCTTTGATACAGGCGGCCATCATGGTCCCTGCCCGCTTGGACGCGTGCGCTCATGGTTTTACTCTTTCAGTTATCCGCCGACTTGCCACGCAGTGACGCCGCCAAGCCTGTCAGTCTGGTAGTGGAGTCCCACCTGAAGAGTGATGGGGCTGCCCTGGTAGGCAATGCTGGCATCAAAACGGTAATACGCGTCGGCAACTACCCCGGCGGCAGGGGCGGTACAGCTCAATACCGTAACGGCCCACCCGGCCGCGACCCCGCCCTCGGAATGGCACAGGTGATAACCAGGATCCGTTGCTGAAGCAATCCACGCGTGTGTGCCGTTCCAGTAGGTCCGCCCGGTGTGTTTTTCGACAAGCGAGCCGCCCCAGTATGTGTGGGTCCACAAACGGGTCCAGATGGAGCCCGTCGCTGTCGCAGTAAGGAGAGATGCGGTCTCAGCCTCGCTGAGACCTTGCCTGACGGCCTCGGCTTTGACTTCCGCGACAGTTGCCATAACAGGCGCGGTTTCCGTGATGGTCACCGTTGCTGAACACAACTCCGCGGCATCCTTCGCGGATTGTGTTGCGCTGGTTCCCGTTTTGGCGGCAATCGCTTTGACCTGCGAAACGCACGATTCAGAGACAAAGACGGACTTTGCCGAAACAGATATCTGGTTTGTCGGTGGACCGGACAACTCGACGACCGGGCCTGGGTCAATGCTTACCGGCCGATCTTCCATCTGTTGGGCGGAGCCTATTTGAATCGCGTAAGCCGGAGCGGCCATAGAGAGACACCCCGATAACAAGGCGAGGGATGCCAGGGCTGAGGCAAAAATATGTGGTCGTCGCACGTGAAGCTCCTCATCATATTGATGCCCCCCTGAGCTACGACTGTGTCGTGCCTCAGACCTTACGACTTTTAGACACTCACGGGAAGAGATTCAGGGAAAACCCGTCGGCGGGGCGGGTGTTCTCGTTGCTGGACGAGGATGAGCAGTCTGCTGATCCTGCTTCCGGTGTTTCTGTGGATGGTGCGGGGCGGGGGCGGCTGGTGTTCTCGGATGTGTCCTTCTCGTACTAGCCGGACAAGCCGCTGATCTCATCGCTTTCCCTTGTGGCGGAGCCGGGGCGGACGGTGGCCGTGTGGGGCCCGTCGGTGCTGGCAAGACCACGCTGGTGAACCTCCTGCTGCCACTTGTGCCATGAGTGGCATTGGCTGTCGTCGCCTACCGACGCGCTCATAGCAGATCATCAGAGCTGCTTAGTCACCAGCGCAGATCAAATCAGCAACTCTGGCGCTCAGATTGGATTGCCACGGCCTATGCGTAAGGACTTGACCCGCCGGACGTGCAACATTCGCGACGCCAAATGGCGCTCCCTTTGCGTGTGTTAGCTTGATCACCGTCCTTCCGGCCTGAGGGCTTCGGAAGGCCCAAATTCACCGCAGCTACCTTTTCGGAGGCACCATGGGACTTGGCTCCCGCACACAACGAAGTGATCGGGCTATTGCGGCCTATCTGCTCGACACGGCAGTCGCAGACGCCTGCACCGGTCGAGCCGCTATTGGCACCGGGTACCCGGCCCGGCCCGCAACCATATCCAAGGGTGGTGCTGCATGACACCACCGAACGGAACTCTCGCAGATACCAAGCCCGATGGAACAGAGGGGTCTTCCCTTGCGGTGGCACGTCGCGCTTCCGGCGAATCCACCAACGAACTCAAGCGGGGGCTAAACCACCGCCACCTGCAGATGATCGCCATTGGCGGTGCGATCGGTACCGGGCTGTTTGTGGCCTCGGGCAGCACCATTTCCCAGGCGGGTCCCGGCGGTGCGTTGGCCGGCTACGCGTTGGTCGGGCTGATGGTGTTCCTGTTGATGCAGTCACTGGGCGAGATGTCGGCCAAAATTCCGGTTGCCGGTTCGTTCCAGTCCTTTGCCACCCGTTTCGTCTCCCCGTCCTTTGGTTTCGCGATCGGCTGGAACTACTGGTTCAACTGGGCCATCACGGTGGCCGCGGAGCTGGTCGCGGCCGGAATCATCATGGACTTCTGGTTCCCGGGGGTCCCGGGATGGGTGTGGGCCGGGATCTTCTTGTTGGTGCTGACCGGGCTCAATGCCCTCTCGGCCAAGTCCTTTGGAGAATCGGAGTTCTGGCTCTCGCTGATCAAGGTCAGCGCAGTGGTGCTCTTCCTGATCGCCGGGGTGCTGATGATTTTTGGCATCCTCGGGGATAGCTCTCCGGGACTGAGCAACTGGGAAAACCGTGAAGACGTGTTCCACGGGGGTTGGGTCTCGATCATCTCGGTCTTCATGGTTGCCGGGTTCTCCTTCCAGGGCACCGAGCTCGTCGGAGTCGCCGCCGGCGAAGCGAAGAACCCGCGCCGCGAGGTGCCGAAGGCTATCCGCACTGTCTTCTGGCGCATCATGCTTTTCTACATTGGAGCCATCTTTATCATCGGCTGCCTCATCCCGTTCACGGATCCGAGCCTGCTGGCCTCCGGTGAGTCCGATATTGCATCATCGCCCTTTACCCTGGTCTTCGATCGCGCCGGAATCGCCTTCGCGGCGGCCTTGATGAACGCCGTGATCCTGACCGCAATCCTGTCCGCGGGCAACTCCGGACTGTATGCGTCCACCCGGATGCTTTACGCCATGGCCCATGACGGCATGGCCCCGAGGATCTTCGGTCGAACCAATGCGCGTGGTGTACCGATCGCGGCGTTGCTCGCGACGGCGGCCGTGGGACTCTTCGGGTTCCTCTCCGCGATCGTCGGGCAGGGTGCGGCCTATTCCTGGCTGCTGAACATGTCGGGCCTATGCGGCTTCATCGTCTGGGCAGGAATCGCGGTCTCCCACTACCGTTTCAGGCGCGGCTTCCTGGCCCAGGGAAACAAAGTCAGCGACCTGCCGTACAAAGCATCCCTGTTCCCCATTGGCCCACTGCTGGCCTTCGCCCTGCTCATACTGGTCATCGCGGGACAGAATTACGAGGCCGTGCTTGCAGGCCGGTCCGTGGAGGTGCTTACCTCCTACATTGGGTTGCCAGTCTTCATCGTTCTATGGCTGGGTCATCGCTACATCACCAAGTCCAGAGTCGTGCCGCTGCTTGAGATGGATCTCACGGGACCTAAGGACCTCGAGGACGAACCTAGGGCCGCAGCCCAGTAACTGGGCCGAAAGAGGGAAGCCGGGTGAGAACAGCACCCGGCTTCGCTCTCTTCCCCGAGGTCAGTGACAGCGTTTATCCAGTATTCGCGTCAGTTCACCATGCCGCTGGCGCAGCTGGGGTCCATGGCCAACCTGCTGCAGTCAGGCGTGGCGTCCGCCGAGCGGGTGTTCTCGTTGTTGGATGAGGACGAGCAGTCGCCGGATCCTGCTTCGGGAGTTTCTGTCGATGGGGCCGGGCGGGGGCGACTGGTGTTCGAGGACGTCTCGTTCTCCTACTCGCCTGACAAGCCGCTGATCTCCTCGCTTTCCCTGGTGGCCGAACCGGGGCAGACGGTGGCGATTGTGGGGCCGACCGGTGCGGGGAAGACCACCCTGGTGAACCTGATGATGCGGTTCTATGAGCTGGATGCGGGCAGGATAACGCTCGAAGGCGTGGACATCACCTCGGTGCCGCGGCGTGAGCTGCACTCGCGGCTGGGCATGGTGCTGCAGGATACGTGGCTGTTCGGCGGGACCATCCGGGACAACATCGCGTATGGGCGGCCTGGGGCTACAGAAGCGGAGATCCTCGAGGCCGCCACGGCTACCTATGTGGACCGGTTCGTGCACTCGCTGCCGGAGGGCTACGACACGGTGCTGGACGATGAGGGCTCCAACGTGTCCGCCGGCGAGAAGCAGCTGCTGACCATTGCCCGGGCGTTCCTGGCCCGGCCGTCGGTGCTGATCCTGGATGAGGCGACTTCTTCAGTGGATACCAGGACAGAGGTGCTGGTGCAGAAGGCCATGCGTGCCTTGCGGTCCGACCGGACTTCCTTTGTGATCGCGCACCGCCTGTCCACGATCCGCGACGCCGACCTCATCCTGGTGATGGAGGCCGGGCAGATCGTGGGGCAGGGGACGCACGCTTCGCTGTTGGCTGCGGGTGGGGCGTATGCCCGTTTGTATGAGGCGCAGTTCGCGGCTCCGGTGGCGGAGGTTTAAAGGGAGACAACAAGTCATTTTCGTCACATGGGTCAGTGTCGTGGAGGAGCTCAATGCGGTGCCGGTGCGATCATGATTATCGTAAGGCCACAAATATGGCGATCCCTTGAGGGTTGGTAACGATGCTAGGCAGCCTTTCGTCTGACTGCGGTGTCGGGCTGATACTCAGTTCGCACGCTCGACAGAACAGACTCGCCGTCGTGACGGCTTATTTCCACTTCGATGAGTGACTGCCCCTCTGCCGCCGGTGCGAGTTCCAGGGCAAGATAGTCGAATAGTTCTCGTTGGTGAACAGCTACGACGACTTGCCGTTTTTGTTCGCGCGAGATGCGTTTCAGAAGGGCCGCAAAATTTGCGATGTGGATATCGTCCATAGATTGAATCGGGTCGTCCAAGATAAGCCAAGGCAACTCGTCGTGAGCAACGAAGTGTAAAGAAAGGAACAAGGATAGCGCCGCAGTATTGACGTTGCCATGACTAAGCATGGCCGCTGGGGTGCCGGCATTCCGACCAAAACGATCGACTGTCGTGAGTTTAACGGAAATGCTGCGCTCGCTCTTCACTTGCTTATCGAACTGGGGAATGAACGGCTCATTTGGGACAAGCCGTGTAAAAAACTCTTTCCAAGTCGAGTTCAAATGCTGATCGAACACAGAATTTATAACTCTAGACCGGATCTCCTCCGCTTTAGTTCGAAGTGCCGACGCAGCCTCCTTGCGATCCCTGGCTTCACGGAGCTGACCATTTACTTCCGCAAGCTGACGACTCGAAGAGTTAGATCGCATCATTGCACGTTCGAGCTCGATTGAAGTCTCTTTATATGCTTCGAATATCTCTTTAATTCGCTGTAAGCCCGACATGACGGCGCTTATCTTTCCTCGCCGGTTTGAAATAGCCTCCTCTGCATAGGATAGGCGCGAGTCAAAGGTTTCAAAATCTCGCTCGTTTCGGAGTCCAAGTGATTTCTCAATTGCGTCGATCTGATTCCGCAGTTCTTCGAACTTGGCGCGCCTAGTGATCGCAGAAGTTGCGTTTTCTTGGCAACTAATGAGGATGTCCCCAAGGCGGATGGCCTCATCGACAACGGCGTGAATGGAAGGCGCCTGGTCCAAATGAGTAACGATCGCACCTCTTAGGGTTCGTAGTTTGGTCAGATCGGGTTCCTCGAAGACGCGTTCTTCGGCGCGCGTGAGTTCGGCTTGGGCTTGCTCCATCTCCGTGCTGCATTCGCGCAACTGAGAATCGATGTCGCGCCATAAGGTTGCTTGCGTTTCCAACTGACTCAGTTTTGATCTCAAGTGTTGCTCAAGCCCAAGCTTTCCATCGGGGAAAGCTTGATCGCAGACGGGGCATTCGGGGCTATCAATACTGGGCAAGATCATGGCCAGAGCATCGCTGAGCTGGCCTGAAACGACGCTAGTTGCAAGGCTGTCCCACTGCAGCTTGAGAGCTTTCCGGCGAGCATCGAGCGACTTCAACTCCTCCTGTAGAGTTCTTACTCGGTTCGCCTTTTCATCATTCGCTTGTATTTGCTGATCGGTAACTTCTAATTTCCCCAGCAGTAGAGAAATGATTCGACCGACGTCCGCAGCGGCATGCTCGCGTCGCCACGTATTTGTGGCGCCCAGCAACTGACTGGCCTTCTTAGCAAATGACGTAACGGAGTCTTCATTCATCTCCCACCATACTTCTACGGCACGCGCTGCTGACTCAACCTCGATATTCAAAGTGTCTGTGAATAGAAATTCGACCTGATTACCGGGCTCTCCAATAGCCTGCAGAATAGATTTGGCAATGCTTACACTGGCTTGAAGACGTGCGAGTTCTTGATTCCCCTTTTCACTATCGCCGATGCTTATAAGCTGTTGTTCGATGCGAGGCACGAGGTCCGTATCGGAAGCATCCTCCGATCCCTGTTGTGTCGTCGATGAGGTAACTAGAAGTGATAGTTCAGACCGCAACCTATTCATGCGGTCTTCTAGGACTGCCTTCCTAGCGAGATCATCTTTATGCCGCACATCGAGTTCTGAGCGATCAGCAAGGGCCCCGGTCCACACTCGACTTTTCTTCTGGGCGTAGTCGATCCTGATCGTGGAGTGTAATCCCGCAATAAGTGCGTCGAGCCTGTCAATGCCCAAGAGCTCTTTGACGAAGCTGATGAGCGTCGACTGTTGTCTCTTCTGGTCGACTGGTGCGTAAACATCCAGCAAACGTCCAAGTGTCGCTTGGGAGAGAAAGCACCTTTCTGAGAAGTGCTTCGCGAGTGCATTACTGAGTAAGGGTTTGCCGCTTTGACCCTTTGGGTTGACCACCAGTGTCGAGGAATTCCTGGCTGAGCCAGTCAACATATCCCCAACGGTAAGTGTCACTGCTCCGGCATCGCTGCCGCGATGCAGTAGATGTCGAGCATAAGTCGTGTCACCCGAGTCGCGGAGGTACGCAATCTCCCCCGTGGCTGCCAGCTCGATGGCGGACAGAAGGCTGGACTTGCCGGCGCCATTGTCGCCGTGTACGAGCACCACTGAACCATCTAGTGGGACGTCCCATCGCCCGCTAATGCTGCGGAAGTTGTTTATCTCTAGAGATTGCAAGCGTGGCTGTTTCATTTCTGCTCCCCGGAGGTATCGTCCCTGGTGATTTGCCTCATGGGCTCTTCGAACCAATCGAGGAGACTATGCTCCACTGTTTCTCGTCCATCCTGACTATGGTGAATGAGCTCGTGAAGAAACCGAGGATAACTTCCATTTTGGGCCAGATCGTGAAGTGACTTCATCGGATCTTCGAGCAATTCTTGGACAGCGGTATTCAACGTAAGGGGCAGCAAGGGGGCTATCTGCTCCTCGACTGAAAGCACCGTCTGGTTTGTATCGACAACTAGTACACGTGCGAGGGCTTGGGCTTCTCGGAAGCTTGAAACTCCTCGGGCGGGTCTGCCCACGACTATTAGAGTCAGGGCCATGCTCGACCTTGCCACATCAAGAGCCTGGGCAATGCTTTTGAGACTTCGCAAAATCTCATCGCTGACCGTCCCTAATTCCTTAACCAAGACTAGATCGAGGTAGCCGCTACCTGACACAAAAGGTATGCCGAAATCGAACTCGGTGTCTCCGATTGCGTACGGTATGTCGAGTCGCAGAAAACCCGACTTTGTCAGGAGATCAACCGTGGCAGATAAGGCGGATTCGGTCGTGTGTGGCACCTCGAGATTCAAATGGACATCCTCCTGGAAAATGACGTTATGAGGTCTTTGGAACTCGTCGCTTCCTGCCATACATCGTTCATCACTACTTCGTGAGCCAGCTCCCCAGGCCGGCGGGCTGTTCCCATATTTCCACGCGGACTACGTTGTCGGCGAGGGACGCCTGTCCCTGTCAGACGAGCAACAATGATGCGTTCAAGGGGCTTCTGCCAAGCCTCCATTTTCATGGCGACGGCGGCAGCATGTTCGTCCTTGACGAAGGCAATGAGCAGCGAAGTGGACCGATACCTATCTATCCTTACCAAGCCTGCACGGTCCGGCTCGTGCTCGAACCGCACTCTCCATCCAGCGCTTAGGTCGAGATAGTTCAGCAAGCCGACAACTGATGCCGCCTCCGGAAGGCGGTTGTGTTCAGCCGCCGGGTCTGTCGCCGCGAGCGAAAGGGGTCCTCTGATAATCGGAAGGTATCCGTTCAGGGGATCCGAATCGCCGTGGTAGAGCCGCATTAGCGGTGAGAGGAAGTGGGTGAGAAGGGATTCGAGTAAATCCGGTCGGCTATCGGCGACTCGGGAAAGTAGGTCTTGCCTTATATCTAGTGCTTCAAGAAGCGACTGTTTTAGCAATTGGTCTTCAAGGTCGCCCATGCGTCTGAGAAGGGCGGCGATTTTGAGTCCAATTATCCGAATCACAAGAGCGGCCAAAAGGGGCTCTGCATAGAGAGGCAGTAGCGACTTATCTTGTACTAGCGCACGATTCGATGTGTAGTCGTTGCCGTAGGCGCTCTTGAGGATATTTGTATGTCCGTCTTGGAGACGTCTATCTGCAACTACGTAGGCAGGTTTTGCTTCTTCCCATTTCCACGGATGCGTGAAAGTGGCATTTGCATGGACCTGAATAAGGTTGTTGTCTTGGAAGGAGAGCCCAAGGACAAGCGTCCTATGATCCGTCATCAGGTTGGTGACTTCTTGAAGGATCCGTTGATGCGGATCTCCGCTCTGGCCCCACTTGACTATGTCAAGAGTGTCCGCGACGAGATAGTCTCTGTATTCCTGCCCGTCATTGGCTCGAACAGCGCATCCATGAATTTTGTATAGCCTAGTGCTACTCGATCTATGATGTGCTCTGAAATCCTCTTGTGTCATCAGCACTGAGATGTCGGATCCGCTCCCGTTTTCCATGAGCGACCTGTACGAAGACTCTATGAGCCCATCCCAATTTGTGGTCACTACATGAGGCAGGACACCCTCATGCATCAGTATCGCGATGAGTCGATGATTTTGTCCTGGACGAATGTCGGATGATCCGTACGTCGCCCGTATGTCCACAGCGGTCCAAAGTAGGAAGTCTGCAGGTTCGTCACCTACTCCATGATTCAGGATGCTCGCATACTTCTCGACGTATGGTTCAAGTGCCTTTATCGAGGGGACCGTCCACCCTGCTGGATCGGCATCGAAGGACTCTTGAATCTCGTCACTAAACCGAGCATGGACGATTTCGCTCAAGGCTTTTCTAAAGGGACTGCCGGGATTTCCCGCAGACTGCTCCTGGAGGTAGACGAGTACTTTCTGAATGAGTTCCGCTAGAGGGGGCACTTGATTCCGAGAGATGCCTGAACCCAGCCATAGAACACGATCGCCTTCCATCACGTCCTCTAGCAGTGCAGAGTGCGGACCCTTGATCAGTTCTAAGGCGGCAGCGACATCTCGAAGGTGTGGTGGATGATCAGGAGACATTGTTACGAGTGTCCAGCCAATTCGCGAATTCCTTCATTGGGTTCAAATTTCTGCTGGAAATCTGACTCCGTCATGATCTCCAGTGGCTGGCCGCTCTCTACGAGCGCGAAGGCCTTTACGAGGCTTGAGCTGTATTTCATGCCAGGGCGAAAAGTACGTTCGTCGAAGTCCCCAGTGACCAGGACGGTTGTCTTTTGAGTTGGCTTCTTAGATATGGAGCCACCATGCCGGATAACCATTGCTTGCGCATCTTCCCGGACCCAGGAGATCTTCCCCGTGAAACAAACGACCTCGCCTGCCATGGGTCCGTTCGGATCGATCTCCAGATCCTCGAAATCGAGCCGTACCCGGGCAGGTTTGGACGCCTTCCGAGAGCCGCTCCAAGAGTCCGGATCGATTCGGCCCATTTTGACACCGGCGTGCACGACAAGGTCCTGGATCGTCATGGCGCTTTTGGACTCTGCCAGCGCAATAGCAATAAGGGCGGCGGCTGTTGCATCGGCCCCAGCCTCATGGTGGTCAAATGTCGGAATAGCCAGGGCATCTGCTACCCATGGCAACTTATAGGCGGGGAGATCTAGCAGCGCCCTACTCATCACAAGCGTGCACGTGTAGTCCAGAATGGGCCACGCTAGCCCCGCGAAGTCACAGGCCTCACGAAGGGCCCCAGCATCAAAGGCAGCATTGTGAGCAACGACAATGTCACCGTCGATGAAGTCCAAGATTCTGGAGAGCGACGACGCCCACGTAGGTGCATCGCGGACGTCGTGTGCCGTAATGCCGTGGATTTTAATGTTGAAATCGTCAAAACCTCCGTCGTCAGGCGGGGTGATCAGCCACGACGTGGTCGCAGTAACAACACCGTTGATGACCTTGGTCAGGCCAACAGAACAGATTGAGCCGCGCCGAGCATTCGCCGTTTCGAAATCGATTGCGGTGAAAGACAGAGCCATAGCGGAGGTTCCTCGGTCGGAAGAAATTTTGGCAGCGCGACTTGCTATTTGGGGAATGGGTCCCAAGAGCGATTCGGACGGGCTGCTATTGGTCAGTTGTCCCGGGGCCGGTGCTTCGGCGGGGCTTGGCCACGGTCTAATGGCAGTGCGCCCTCCATGGAAATAGGGCCTATTCTTTCGAGTTCTATCAGACTCGATGTCGAGCCAGTAGTTCAGTAGCCGGATACAACCTCTGGCTATCCGAAGTGCTTCTTCGGATGCTGATTTAGTAGATCGGGGATCTGATTCCCAGGCCGAAGATGGTGGCGGAGCGGGCCAATCTACGTCTTGGAGCGGGGCAAGTCTTTTCACTTCTGAAACGAGTGCGCCCGCGGCCTTGGCCGCCTTGCGGTTCCCGGATACTTGAAGGTTGTGCGCCAGACGCCTGTCGTTTTCATCCCAAAAAGCTTGCTGGAGAAAAGAAACCCAGGATTCGCAGTCACGAAGGAAGTCCTCGGGCTTCATTCGAGCCGAAGCGAGAACGCGCTGTTCGTCGCATTCGATTAGTGCTCGTTCAGAGAGCAGCACAGGACGGTTATACGAGACGCAATCAAAAGCTGCGGAGTCAAATCCATCAGTGACGATGGCATTTGTGGCCGATGCCCGCATGGGACCTCCTGTGGAATGCACAGACACCTGCCACAAGGCCCAACGGCCATCGTGTATGTCCAGAACGGCAACACCGTGCGGCACGGCAATGTGAGCACCCACTGATCCCCCAATATGTATGTTGCGCTCATCATAGGTCAAGCGGCGGACAGTAAGCGGACGGCGCCATGTCGAGATGTCTAAAGCCAAGGTGTCCGCTGCTCATTTTGCACCAGTTGTAAGGGCTTCATAGCGATTCAGCACCCCTTGCATCTACGCGTTGGAGTCGTGACACGTCTGCCAAGTCGGCGTTGAGAAGGGGAGGATCGACGGAGCAAGTCCACCCCCGTCGTAGCACACCGACACACAGCGCAACGTTCGGCGTGTCGCACGTAACCTGTTTAGATGCCTCGTTTTGCGCTTGATATTGAGTCCGTCCCCCGCCCTGTCCGCGCCCAGGAGCTGCTGGACGCCGTGAACCAGCGGGTCGTCATTGCCGACGGCGCCATGGGCACCATGCTGCAGGGCCGGGAACTCTCGCTCGAAGACGACTTCCTGGGCCTCGAAGGCTGCAACGAGATCCTCAACGCCACGCGCCCGGATGTCCTCGCAGACATCCACGACGCGTACTTCGCCACGGGCATCGACGCTGTCGAAACCAACACCTTCGGCGCCAACTGGTCCAACCTCTCCGACTACGGCATCGATGACCGGATTGAAGAGCTCGCCCGCAAGGGTGCGGAGATCGCCCGTGACCGCGCCGAAGCGGCTGAAAAAACGGACGGACGCATGCGCTGGGTCCTGGGCTCCATGGGGCCCGGCACCAAGCTCCCCAGCCTCGGCCACACCACCTACGACTACCTCAAGCAGACCTTCGCACTGCAGGCCGAGGGCCTCATCGACGGGGGAGCGGACGCCTTCCTCATCGAAACCAGCCAGGACCTCCTGCAGACCAAGGCCGCAGTCAACGGCTGCAAGCAGGCCATCGTCACCCGCGGCATCCGCCTCCCCATCTTCGTCGAGGTGACGGTCGAGACCACCGGCACCATGCTCATGGGCTCCGAAATCGGCGCTGCCCTCACCGCCCTTGAGCCGCTCGGCGTCGACGCCATCGGCCTGAACTGCGCCACCGGGCCGGACGAGATGAGCGAGCACCTGCGCCACCTCTCCAAGCAGTCCTCCGTCGCCATCGCCTGCATGCCCAACGCCGGCCTGCCCGTCCTCGGCCCCAACGGTGCGCACTACCCGCTCTCACCCACCGAACTCGCCACCGCGCACGAGCAGTTCGTGCGCGAATTCGGCCTCGGCCTGGTGGGCGGCTGCTGCGGTACGACGCCGGAACACATGGCCGCCGTCGTCGAACGTCTTGCCCCCTTCCGCACCGCTGCCGCGGTCACCAGCGGCGGGCGGGGTGCCGACGGCTCCCGCGTTCCCACCGAGCGTGAAGCAGGCATCGCCTCCCTCTACCACCACGTGAACTTCGACCAGGAGTCCGCGTACCTCGCCATCGGCGAGCGCACCAACGCGAACGGTTCCAAGGCCTTCCGCCAGGCGATGCTCGAAGAGCGCTGGGACGACTGCGTGGACATCGCCCGCGAGCAGGTCCGCGTCGGTGCGCACCTGCTGGACGTCTGCATCGACTATGTAGGGCGCGACGGCGTCGCCGACATCAAGGAGGTCGTCTCGCGTTTCGCGTCGGCCTCCACCCTCCCGCTCGTCATCGACTCCACCGAACCGCCCGTTCTGCAGGCCGGCCTCGAACACATCGGCGGACGCCCGGTGGTCAACTCCGTCAACTACGAGGACGGCGACGGCCCGGACAGCCGCTTCGCGCGCATCATGCCGCTCGTGAAGGAACACGGCACGGCCGTGATCGCCCTGACCATCGACGAACAGGGCCAGGCTCGCACCACCGAAGGCAAGGTGGCCATAGCCTCCCGCCTCGTCGACGCCCTGGTGGGCGACTGGGGGATGCGCGTCGAGGACATCATCGTGGACGCGCTGACCTTCCCCGTCGCCACCGGCCAGGAGGAAACCCGCCGCGACGGCATCGAAACCATCGAGGCCATCCGCCAGATCACCACGAAATACCCCGGAATCAACACCACGCTCGGCGTCTCCAACGTCTCCTTCGGGCTGAACCCGGCAGCGCGCATGGTGCTGAACTCCGTGTTCCTGCACGAAGCCGTCCAGGCCGGCCTGACCAGCGGGATCATCGACGCCGCCAAGATCGTGCCGCTCGCCTCACTGCCGGAAGACCAGCGCAAGGTCGCCTTGGACCTCGTCTATGACCGCCGCGAATACGACGCCGACGGCAACCTCACGTACGATCCCCTGGCCAGCATGCTGGACCTGTTCGCCGGCGTCGACACCGCAGCGCTGAAGGACCAGCGCGCCGCGGAACTCGCGGCGCTGCCCACGGGCGAGCGCCTGGAGCGGCGCATCATCGACGGCGAAGGCAAGGGCCTCGAAGAGGACCTCGACCTGGCACGCAGTGAGGGGATGACCCCGCTCGGCATCATCAACGACAACCTGCTCGAGGGCATGAAGGTGGTGGGCGAGCGCTTCGGCGCCGGCGAGATGCAGCTGCCGTTCGTGCTGCAGTCCGCCGAGGTGATGAAGAACGCCGTTGCCCTGCTCGAGCCGCACATGGAGAAGTCCGACTCCTCGGGCAAGGGCACTATGGTGATCGCCACCGTGCGCGGCGACGTCCACGACATCGGCAAGAACCTGGTGGACATCATCCTCACCAACAACGGCTACAAAGTCATCAACATCGGCATCAAGCAGGGCATCGCCGAGATCATGGCCGCGGCCGAGGAGCACAACGCCGACGTCATCGGCATGTCCGGGCTGCTCGTGAAATCCACCGTGGTGATGAAGGAGAACCTCGCGGAACTCCAGTCCCGGGGCCTCGCGAAGAAGTGGCCCATCATCCTCGGTGGCGCCGCACTGACCCGAGCCTACGTGGAGCAGGACCTGGCGGAGCAGTTTGACGGCGTGGTCAGGTACGCCAAGGACGCCTTCGAGGGCCTTGCCCTCATGGAACCGCTGGTCCGCGTGGCCCGCGGCGAGTCACCGGACGACGTCGGCCTGCCGCCGCTGAAGAAGCGGATCCACAAGGGAGGCGCGAAGTTCACGATCACCGAACCGGAGGCCATGCCCGGCCGTTCCGACGTCGCCGCCGACAACGCCGTGCCTGCGCCGCCCTTCTGGGGCACCCGCATCGTGCGCGGCGTCGCCCTCCACGACTACTCGGCCTTCCTCGACGAGCGCGCCACGTTCATGGGGCAGTGGGGGCTCAAGCCCGGCCGCGGCGAGGACGGCGCCTCCTACGAGGAACTGGTGGAACGCGAGGGCCGGCCGCGCCTGCGCTACTGGCTGGACCGCATCCTCGGCGAGGGCATGCTGGACGCGTCCGTCGCCTACGGCTACTTCCCCGTGGTCTCCGAAGGGGAGCAGGTGGTGGTGCTACACCACGGGGAGGATCGCGACGGCGTCCTCGGCACCGCGGGTCTCCTCGCCCCCGACGGCGGTTCAGGCGGTCCGATCGGCACCGACCGGCTGCGTTTCAACTTCCCGCGCCAGCGGCGCGACCGGCACCTGTGCCTGGCCGACTTCGTGCGCTCACGCGAATCGGGGCAGGTGGACGTCCTGCCGGTGCAACTGGTCACCGCCGGTTCGAAGATCGAAGAGTTCACGTCCAAGATGTTCGCCGCCAACCAGTACCGCGACTACTACGAACTCAACGGCCTGGTCATGCAGCTCACCGAGGCGCTGGCGGAGTTCTGGCACGCACGCATCCGAAAGGAGCTGGGCTTCGCGGCCGAGGAGCCGAAGGACACGGCAGGATATTTCAAGCTCGACTACCGCGGTGCCCGGTTCTCGCTCGGCTACCCCGCCTGCCCGGACATGGAGGACCGCCGCAAGGTGACGGAACTGCTGAAACCCGAGCGGATGGGCGTGATCCTCAGCGACGAACTGATGCTGCACCCTGAACAATCCACCGACGCGTTCGTGTTCCACCACCCGGAGGCAAAGTACTTCAAGGTGTGAGAACCAGGAGCGGACCTACCCGCTGGGGCTTCTGCATGGCGGAACAGGCATATCGGGCAGCCTGGTGCACCTGCGAGACGTGCCGGAAGCGGAAGAGCTGGCTCTACCTAGGCACCAGGCAGGCTTCGCGCCTTGGACTTTGCCTGTGGCGTATTTCGATCAAGGTAGCGGTCGCGCATCAGTGGGCTCGCCGCCGGCCCGGCCGTAAACACGTGTGACTGACCGTCAACACGGCAGCCACTGACCCGGTCCACTAGGACCGGCTCGACTTCTTCGCCCGTTTGGCTATCAACAAGAATCATCGACCGGTCAGAAGGCGCAAGACGGGAGTTTGTCCATGCCGCCATCGCGACCAGCACGGGGCGAAGTGAGCGTCCCTTTTCGGTAAGCACATACTCATGCCTTGGCGGCTTCGATTGGTACAGCCGCTTCTCAAGAAGTCCCTGTCCCACGAGCACACGCAGTCTGCTCGTAAGCATGCTCGACGACAGGCCTATGTTGGCCTGGAACTGGTCAAACCGGCTGTAGCCGTCGAAGCAGTCGTGCAGTATCAGCATCGTCCACCACTCGCCCACGTACCCAAGCGCCGCCGAGAGCGGGCACTCCCGGTCTTCGAGCCGAATTTTGCCACCCACTTGCGCTCACCTCTCCAGTTACTGCTAGGGTAGCAGGAACAGTCACTGCTAAAGTAGCAGTGACTGTTGGCACCCATCGCCTGAATCACATCACGCCGAGGAGGCGCCATGACTTTTTCTCACGCTCTATCGTTGACAGGCCGACGGGCACTTGTGACTGGAGGCACTAAAGGTGCAGGGCAGGCAATTGTGCGGCGCCTTCAAGACGCCGGTGCATCGGTCACCGTGGCGGCACGAACACGGACCGAGGGTGCCTTGGCGCCAGGAGGTTTCGTCGCAGCCGACATCACCACGCGTGAAGGAGCGCAAGCCATTGCTGAAAGCGCACGCAACGTTGGGGGATTTAGCATCGTTGTTCACGCCGCAGGGGGCTCGAGCGCGCCGGGTGGCGGCCACGCCGCTCTTAGTGAGGGGGACTGGGACGACGAGCTGCAACTCAACCTCCTCGGCGCGGTCCGTCTCGATCGTGCCCTCGTTCCGTACATGATGGAGGCCGGCAAAGGCGCGATCGTGCACATTGCATCGATCCAGCGCCACATGCCGCTCCACGACAGCACACTTGCCTACGCCGCCGCCAAGGCTGCCCTACGGACATACAGCAAAGGCCTGGCTAACGAGCTGGCACCGCAGGGGATACGTGTTAACAGCGTTTCGCCGGGCTTCATTCAAACCGCGGCAGCAGATGGGCTCATCGAACGCATCGCTCAGGCGGGTGGCATGGACCAAAGCGCTGCCTTGGAATCGCTCATGAACTCCCTTGGGGGCATCCCGCTGGGCCGCCCCGCACGCCCGGATGAAGTCGCCGAGCTCGTCGGCTTCCTCGTGTCCGATGCCGCCTCCTCGATCGTCGGTGCCGACCATGTCATCGACGGTGGCACCATCCCCACTATCTAGATCACCGCCATAACTACGGAAGAAGCAACCATGACAAATGACATGCAGCTGGCAGATCTGCCCCTGCCCATCACCACATACTTCGAGCGCTCCCAAGGCAATCAGAGAAAAACGGCCATTGAGGCATTCGCCTCAGATGCCGTCGTCGTCGACGAGGGCCGTCAGTACCGCGGAACCTCCGAAATAGCCGGATGGCTCGATCGTGGCGCAGCCGAGTATGAGTGGACGACGACTTTCCTCCGGGCCGAACGAGACGACGACACCACCCTGGTCGTAAACCGCCTTGAGGGAACATTCCCCGGAGGTATTGTCGATCTCACGTTCCGCTTCGTGCTTGACAGTCAGAATACTGCTATCAGTGAGCTGACCATCGCACCATAAGCGTGCGGTTCATCCGGCCTGACTCCGGTCAGGGACGGTATGCGGCCCGGGTGTCCTCAGACCCGGAGCTGAAGCCGGTCCTTGGCCTGGGCAGGGTGTCCGTTGACCCTTCCGCCCGCGCTGGAGACCGGCTTCACCCGCCGGAGCGCAGCGAGGATGGCCCGCCCCACCACAGCGATTCCCACCACCGTGGTGATGCCGCGCAGGGTGTCCCAACCCGCCGTCGACGTCACCAGCGAGTACAGCAGGAAGCTGCTGAGGTTGGTGCCCAACGGCGCGCCCGGCAGGTACGAGATGCCGGTGCCGGCGCCCACCGCGAACGGCCAGAACCACAGGTTGGTCAACAGGCCGAACACGTACGACGCCACGATGCCGTAGCCGCCCAGCATCCACAGTTCGGCTTTGCCCCGCACCCGCCGGGGGAGCAGGCCAGCCCCCGCACCCACCCACGCGCAGGCGAAGATCTGGAACGGTGTCCACGGCCCGATGCCACCCCACAAGGCACTTGAGAGGGCGATCGTGGCGGCGCCGAGGAGCATGCCGAAACGGGCACCGTACGCCCGGCCGGCCAAGATCAGCAGGATAAAAACTGCCTCCACGCCCCCGACGCCGGTGCTCGCCACGCGCACCGCGGAACCGACGGCGGCCAGGACGCCGAGCAACGCCACCGTGTGTGCGGAGCGGACCGACCCGTCCAGGGAGACGACGACGGCGACGGCGGCGAGCGGCGCAATCGCCAGCGCCGCGTAGGGGAGGGCAGCGGCAGCGTCCTCCGGGAAGGCCGCGGCGAGCAGCGGCCAGCAGAACGCTGCGAGTGCCAGAAGGTTTGCGGCTGCGAGGACGGCGAGCTCGACGCCCCTGGGCATCCGGATGCGGCGCTGCCTTGCCGCGCCCTGGGTATCTGTGGGTTCGCTGACCCGTGGCCTCGGCCCGGCACCCGCCCGCCGGGGGAGCGGGAGGAGCGGTTCGGGCTCGTTGGCCGGCACGGAAGAGGGCACGACGCCGTCACTCATCGGCAGGATCCGGGCACCGAGGCCATGGGCAAAGTCGAGGTCGTGCGTGGCGATCAGGACCGCCGCACCGGAGTCCGCTGCCGCCCGCAGCGCTGCCGCCACCGCGGTGCGCGCCGCAGGATCGAGTCCGCGGGTGGGCTCATCGATCAGGAGTACCTGGGGGCTGTCCATGGTCTGCAGCGCAATCGCAAGGATCCTCCGCTCTCCTGCCGAGAGGTCCCGGGGATGCTCATCCCCAATGGGAATCCGGACGTCACCGCGCAAGCGGGCCAGGCGTGACGCCGCAGGCAGCGGGGAAAGCTGGTCACTGCTCCGGCTTGGGTTGCTTCGGCCCGGGTGACGCCGAGCCTGCCGCGCAGCGCGCACCTGGCGCCGCTCGGCCGCGCGGAGCTCTCCCGCCACCGTATCCCTGGTGAAGAGGTCGTCCGAGGCATCCGGGACGAGGGCGACCCGGCCGCCGTCGACCGTCCCGCCGTCGACCGTTGTTCCGCCAACTGTTCCTTCACCCAGGGCGAGAGCCACCAGGAGGGACGACTTGCCGGCACCGTTCGGCCCCACGAGCGCTACCACTTCACCGCGGTGCAGGGTCAGGGACGCGTCGAGGACAAGCGGCTTGCCCTTGCGGTGCACCGCGACGTTTGCCGCAGTCAGCACCGGCGCGTGCTCCGCTGGCTGTACCGGCGTTGGACGGGCGGCAGTGGCCGACGGCGGCGCTGGCGCAACGCCCGGCACCAGGGCGCCGTCGTCGATGGTCCACCAGGAGTCGGCAACCGGTACGAGCTGCTGCGCCCGGTGCTCTGCCACGATGACACAGACACCGTCGTCGCGGGCGAGGGCGTTGAGTACTGTGATGACGCGCCGGCGTGCTGTGGTGTCGAGGTCGGCCAGGGGTTCATCAACCAGGAGCAGGGCTGGGTGCTGCACCACCGCGGCGGCGATGGCTACAAGCGTTGCCTCACCCGCCGAGAGGGTGCTGACGTTCCGGTCCAGCAGTGCCGACACCCCGATTCGCTCCGCGACTTCCAGGACCCGCTCCTTGGCGGTACCGGAGGCCATGCCGCGCAGCTCAAGCGCGAGGGAGATTTCGTCCTGGACCCGGGTGGAGGCGAAGGCGGCGCGGGGATTCTGCAGGACGGCGCCGATGAGCCGGGCGGTATCGCGCGGCGGCGTGGTGGTGCGGTCTGTTTCCCCGACGCGCACGGTGCCGGAAATTTCCCCGCCGTCAACGTGTGAGAGAAGGCCTGCGATCCCCCGCAGGATGGTGGATTTGCCGGAACCCGTGGGCCCGGTAATGACCGAAATTGACCCGCTCGACGGCGCGAACCCCGCCACGCGCACCTGCGCGTCACCAATGCGGAACTGGGCGTCGCGCACCAGAAGCGGGCCGCCGTCGTCGTGCCCGGGTTGGTGTGCTGCCCTACTCCCGAAGCCGCGCAGCTCCAGGGCCGCGGCTACCCGGCCTGCGTGCTCAAGGGTGCGCTCGAGCACGGGTACCAGGGCCCGGGCTCCGAAGCGTTCACCCCGCAATCGGAAGGCCAGGCGTACGGAAGTGACGGCGTCGGCCAGCGCCGGGAGCGCCGCCCAGGCCACCACCAGGGTCCGGGCCAAGCCCTGCAGGGGGCCGCCGCGGGCCAGGCGGACGAAGCCGCGGGCTATGTCCACCCAAGCGTTGAGGATGCCGAAACCGAGGATGATCCCGGCGATCGGCAGGGCGGACAGAACTGCCTGCCACAGCCCAGGTCCCGTTAGCGGGCCGAGGAGGACCACATGGGCGTACGGGGCTGGCAGCCGCACCGGCGGCAGGTCGAGCAGAACCGGCTCACCGATGCCCGCCCCGTTGAAAAGAATGCGGTAGATGACCCGCGCCGCGATGAAGACGACGGCGAGAGCCGCCGCTGCACGTAGCGGCGCGGGTCGAAAGGTCATGCCTTCGGGGCGGCCGGTTCGCCGTCGACGGTGTAGAGCAGTTCGAGGCTCTCTCCGGGGCTGACCTGCAGGGTGGCGAGGCCTTCCTGGGCGTAGGCCCAGTCACCGGTGGCGGGCTTCACCCAGAGGGACCAGTAGGCAAAGGCAGCGGGCATGCCGCTGCATTCTTCCTTGTACGTGCCGCCCTTGTGGACGATTTCGAAGTCTGCGGCGGGGACACCGTTCACGCGGCACACCAGTTCGTTGGGGTACTGCGTGGTGCCTACAGTCTTCACGTCTGCCTCCTCGAGCACCTTGGAGGCGGGGGTCTTCGCGTCCACGGGCACGCACACGGACTTGTCAGCGGCTGCCTGCTTCAGGGCGCCGGAGTCGACGATGACCTTCACGCCGGTGCAGGGCCCGTCGGCGGCGGAGGAGGCCGCTGCCGTGGAGGCCGGTGCAGAGGTGGTTGGCTGGGTGGCGGCCGGCGTTGAACAGGCGGCGAGGGTAAACAGGAGACCTGCGGCGGCGAGGGAGCTCGCGGCGGCGGTGCGGATTGTAGTCAAAGTCACGTGTCAAGCGTAGGGCGTTGCTGGTCAGGAGCGGGATGCCGTCGCATTGTGTGACGCTACTTCTCCACTGAATCCAGGAATGACGGCTGCATCAGCAGGCGTCATTCCCTTTCGGCGGGCGGCCAGACCGCAACCGCGCACCGGACAACATCGCCCAGCCGGAGGTTTTCCAATGAGCCAGTTCGCAACCTTGTGCCTGCCGACGTCGAGGTTTACCGTAATCCCATGGCTCGGCGAATTCGCGGAGATGCGACGGCGGCGGCCGTCATGGTGGCGGGGTCGGCAACGTTCCTGGCCGGGGCCTTCATGCCAGTCTCGCGTGTGTATGTCGAAAGAGACCCGCAGCGTAAACTGGCCATTCTGCTGGCGGACCCTGGGCAGTGGAGTACCCAGCAAATGCTCTTGGCCGCAGGCACAGCTGCGTTGCCCGTTGGCGTGGTGATGCTCGCCCGCCACTGGGATACGGGAAGCGGGCGGGGCAGTCAGGAACCCTTGGCGGGGCAGCGGCTTGCCCAAGGCGCCGCACTTGCGTGGGTCGCGGGAGCTGGTCTGTTCCTGGGTCACCTGAAGGCGCGATACAGGGATCCGGAGGCCTTCGCGTTGGGGAATATGCCCTTCTGGCCCTTTCAGGGGTACATGGGGCTGAGCCTTGCCGGCATGGCTGCCCTGGGTGGCGGGCTTTTGGCACGGGCGCGTGCTCACACCAATTCCGGCGCACTGCCACAGGACCCGCGCTGGCCGGGCTGGCTCAATGTGGGCGGGGCCGGAGTCTTCGCCGGCGTCCTGGTGGCTACCGGTGACCTGCCGCCCCTGCTGGTCTACGTCGTGGAGCTGACAACCGGCGTTGCGCTGCTACGGCAGCTCCGCCGGAGCGCCGACCCGGGGAAGCCAGCCTAACTCGCGGACCCCTCAGCGATTGTGAACTTGTACGCACCCCAATGCACAGGGGCCGTCGCCGTGCGGGAGCAAAATAGTCCTCGGCTAGAACTGGGTAGTGCCGCGCATCTTCCGAGGGCGGCCGTCCGGGTCCACCACCAGGCGGTACGCAGGGTCCGCCCAGAGACGCTGGAGGGGCGTCACCGGTTCTGTGGTGTGGTGCCGCACATGTCCCCTGGGGCGGGGTGGGCGGGCGCCGGTCTTGTGCCAATGGTCCAGGGCATCGGCGGCGGCATTCCACAGGCCTAGGCCGTCCGCCGGATCGAGTAGCCGGGGATCGCTCTGGTCCAGGCCCAGGTGTTCGGCCCAGAGCTGGAGCCGGAGCCCTTGGGCCAAAGGACGGGAAGCCCCGGAACCATTGCGTGCCTCGGGTGCTTCCTCCTGGCCCCCAGAGGTGTCGATGACCGCGCAGGTCAGCTCGCTGTCCGTGGTCCAGGACCGCCGGTTGAAGTTGTCCGACCCGCACGTAAACCAGGTGTCGTCGATGATGCAGATCTTGGCATGGACATAGATCGGAGTCCCGGCCCTGTTCTCCAGGTTGAACACGCCGAATCTGTCGGGGGCGGCGCGGCGCATCCTTTCGATGGCGCGCAGTTGCCCGAGCCGCTTGGGTGGCCCTCCCAGCGCACCGTCGGAATCCGGGTAACGGGGCACCACGGCGATCACGTTCAAACCGGGGTTCTGTTCGAGGGCCGCCGCGATTCCCTCTGCCACCTCAGCCGACCACAGGTACTGGTCCTCGATGTAGATCAACGAACGGGCCAGGCCGAAAGCCTTGGTGTAGGCCCGGGCAACGCTCCGCTCACCATGGGGTGCGAACGGGAACGGCGGATGCTTCACGCCGTAGGTGCGCAGCAGTTGCACGGCGTGGGGGCCAGCCGGCGGCGGGGGCGGCGCAGTCTCCGGCAGGGGTTCGGGGTGCCGGGGCATGTCGGCTAGGCGTTGCAGCAGCATCCGGTATGGAGTGCGACGGTCCAGAGGATGGGGGTCATCCCACCTTTCCGCGAACAGCTTCAGAACATCCGCCACCACCGGGCCGCGCAGTTCCAGGGCGGCATCGTGCCAGGGCGGCTGTTTCCCGTACCGCGGATCCATGTCCACAGCCTGCGGGTCTCCCATGTGGTCGGCGTCGTCCCGGCGGCTGTGGGAAAGGTCGATCCCGCCAACGAATGCTACGTCCCGCGAAGGGTCCTGACGATTGCGGATAACGAACAGTTTCTGGTGATGGCAGCCGAAGAGGCGCACCCGTTGATCCAGCAGCACCTCGCCGCCGGCGTCGTTGATCTGGCGGCTGAGGTGCTCGTTGGACAAGTTGCTCATGGGGGCAGACACGCGCTCTCCGTGGGACCTCCAGACAAGCCCGCGCACTTCAACTCCGGCCCGGGCCAGCCGCGCCAGCACCTCGCCGATCGCCGGCCCGTCGGGCGTCAGCCGTTCGTCGCCGTCGCCACGCCAGTCGGTGAACCACACCCGGTCTCCCGCCTCAAGGGCGGACAGTTCCTCGTGCAGCCGGGCGAAATAGGTGGCACCGTGAATCAGGGGCCGCACGAGGTTCCCCTCCGACCACGACTGCGATTCCCCACTGCCTGTGTGCACTTCGGTGGCTGCATTGCCCCACTCGGCGGCACTCAAGAACCAGTAACCAGCACTACTGTCCACTCGTCGTTCCCTTCGGGACCCGGGGCCCGTCATTGGGCGTCCGGCCTACCAGTAGCCTACGACTGTGCCGGTCAATGTCATCCGGTGGTGCCGTCGTCCCGCCAATCCGGAGGTCTGGACACACTGAGCCGCCGGATTTATCGTGCAGATGTGGCGGCTGCCTGACTGGCAGGATTGCCAGTGCTGCCGGTCTGTTGTTGCGGCCGTCCGTCATGACAGGAGGAAGCAGATGGAACACGTAGAAGAGACCGTTGACGTCGCCGTACCGGTGCGGACCGCGTACAACCAGTGGACCCAGTTCGAATCCTTTCCGCAGTTCATGTCCGGTGTGGAGTCCGTAACCCAACTGACCGCCACCACCAATCACTGGGTTACCAAGGTAGGTGGTGTCCAGCGCGAATTCGACACCGAAATAGTTGACCAGGAGCCTGACGACCGGATCGCCTGGCGCAGCACCGACGGCAAGTCCCATGCTGGCATCATCAGGTTCACGCCGCTGGACGCCAATCACACGAAGGTCAAAGTCCATTTCGAATGGGCGCCGGAAACCGTCACTGAAAAGGCAGGCGCGGCACTGAAGATCGACGAGATGCAGGTCAAGGCGGACATGCGTAAGTTCAAGGACTTCATTGAATCGCGCGGCGCCGAAACCGGCGCCTGGCGCGGTGAAGTCAAGGACAGCGGCCCGACCGGGCAGATCTAAAACCGGAGGGTTCGCCCAATTCGCGGGAAGCGCGCGGGATCGCTGGATCGCTCCAGCGATCCCGTGCCCTTTCCCGCGAGTTCGGCGGCCGGGGCTGCGTTGGGCCCTCGCCACAGCTGGAAAAACGTCCACAGCTAGTCCCTACGCCCAATCCAAGGAACTGAAATGTACTTGTATAGATGTATACAAGTATGCTTAACGCGGAGGTCACCACATGGCAGATTCACCGTCCCGGAACACCGGGGCACACGTTGTCTACGCGGAGCTGAAGCGGCAGATCCTGAGCCTTGAGCTGAAGCCCGGGGCGCGCATCTACGAACCGGCAATGGCCGAGGCGCTGCAAGTGAGCCGTACGCCGCTCCGGGAGGCCATCCGCCGGCTCATTTCGGAGAACCTGCTGGAACAGCAACCAACCGGTGGTGTTCTGGTGCCGGCCCTGGATGAGGCGGCAATTTCCGAGCTGTACGAGGTGCGCGCGGCCATGGAATCGCTCATGGCGCGGCAGGCGTGCCTGAAGGCCACTACGGCGGACATCGAAGCCCTTCACGGCATTCTTGAGCGCAATGCGGCCATGGTGCATTTTGCCGATGAAGCCATGAAGCAGGGCATGTCGCTGCATTCAAAGATCGCCGATATTGCGGGGAACTCGTGGGCCCGGCGGTTCCATGACCAGATCTCCAGCCAGATGGAGCGGTACCGCCATTTCACCAACAGTACGCAGGAACGGCGGGACCAGGCGCTGGCACAGCATCGGATCCTGGTCGACGCGGTGGCCGCCGGCAAACCCGACAAAGCCGCCAAGCTAGCCTTCGACCACGTTATGGAGGCCAGGGACGCGGCCGTGCGTGCCCTCACAGGCAGCAGCCTCGTCATCACATGATCGGCGAACTCGGACGCCGCTCGGCCACAGCACTCCTCACGCATTCCGCCCTGATCCAGGCGGTCACCTTCCTGGTCCGTCCGGCCGCCACCTACCGGGCGCTCGAGCTGGACGTTCCCGGATTCGCGCTGGGTCTCCTCGCCGCCAGCTACGCGGTCTTTCCCCTGTTGCTCGCCGTCCCCACGGGCGGACTGGTGGACCGCCTGGGTGAGCGCCGGCTGATGGCGATCGGATCCGCCGTCGTTCTTGCCTGCTCTGCCTTCCTGCTGCTGTGGGGATCGTCCATCGTGACGCTGGTCATCGGAACCGCGTTCCTCGGTGCCGGCCAACTTGCCTGCGTAGTGGGGCAGCAGGCCGTGGTGGCCAACAACGCTGCCTCATCCAGGATGGACTCCGCCTTCGGCTACCTGACCTTCGCGGCATCGCTGGGACAAGCCTTGGGGCCGTTGGCGATTTCCCTGGTGGGAGGCGCCTCGGTGCGGCCCGATACGCAGGCGATCTTTTTCCTCTCCGCCTGCATGAGCCTGGTGCTTTTCGTGACCACATTCGGCGTTTCGGCCAAAGTCAGCGGGGGCAAAAGGAAGGCAGTGGTGGGCGATGGTGGCGGCGGCAAAGGCAGTGTTGTTGCGCTGCTGAGGACACCCGGCGTCGCACGCGCTCTGGCCACCAGCGCAACCGTCCTGGCCGTGGTGGACCTGACCATCGTCTACCTCCCGGCGCTCGGATCCGAACGCGGGCTCTCAGCGGCAACGGTGGGCCTGATGCTGACCACCCGGGCCGTGTTCTCCATGGTTTCCCGGCTCCTGCTGGGCCAGATGGCACGGAAGCTGGGGCGCATGCGGTTGTTGGTGTTCAGCCTGGCGTTGTCCACTCTCGCGCTTTCCGTGGCCGCAATTCCCATGCCGGTATGGCTGCTGTTTGTGGTCATGGCTGTGTTGGGGTTGGGCCTCGGCATCGGTCAGCCCCTCACCATGTCCTGGCTTTCAGCCCAGGCTCCGGCGGGGCAGCGGGGCCGGGCGCTGGCCCTTCGGCTTGCCGGCAACAGGGTAGGCCAGGTGGTGCTGCCCAGCGCCATCGGCGTAGTGGCGGCCGGGTTTGGCGCAGGAGGGGTGTTCCTGGCATCAGCAGTGGTGGTGGGCGGGACGCTCCTGCTGCTGCGCGGCGTGCGCCTGGACGATTAGACCCGTCCGGTCAGGATGGCGAACGCGTGTCGAACGCCCCAGCCGATTCCCGTAGAAGGCGTGCGACGGTGTCCACCGGCGTACTCGGTGACCGTCGCCGGTCGAACCGGCGCAGGACGATCCGTCGCGTTCCGAGCCCGGGGACGTCCAGGACGTCGACCCCGTCGTGGGCGACGCCACTCAACGCCAAAGTGGGCACGATCGCAATACCCTCGCCCGCAGCGACGAGCGCGAGTGCGGTGAGCGTTTCCTGGTATTGATGCACGGTTTCCATCTGGGCGCCCGTTGACTGGCGGAGCCGGCCGAGCACTGCAGAGTTGGCGGCTGTGGGTTCCACGCCGAGCCACGGAAGTGGCAGGCGGGCAAGGTCGATGTTCTCGGTGCTGAGCAGGGCGCCGGCGGGAACCACTAGCTTCCATGGCTCGTCCAGCAGGGGCTCCTCGGTCATTCCGGCGGAAAGCGAACGCTGTTCGGCCGTCGTGGAATCGAGCTCCACCACGACGGCGTCGAGCTGGCGCTGGCGGAGCAGCCGCATCAGGGCAGGGAAGTCGTCCTCGACGATCCTGATCTGCAATTGCGGGTACTGGGAGCGCCACTCGGGCAGGCGTGGGATCACCACCGTCCGAACGAAGCTGGTGAATCCGCCCACGCGCACGACCCCTGCGATCTGGGCCCCGCCTTCGATACGGGCGCGGGCGACGCTGAGTGCGCGTTCAATCTCCTCGCCGGCTTCCGCGACTGCCAGGCCGTCCGGTGTCAAAACTGAACCTTTGGGCGTGCGCACCACCATGGCGTGCCCCGTCTCGTCCTCCAATTTGTTGAGCTGCTGTGAGACGGCCGAGGCCGTGATTCCCAACTCGTCCGCCGCGGCGAGCACCCCGCCCGTACGGGCAACAGCAAGAAGAACGCGCAGCCTGCGCGGATCGATATCCATGTTAAGTAGTTCTAAACCACACCTTCAGTGAAATGCAATTGCTCTAAAGGCATTTCAAACTCATAATTGCTGTTAAAACCGGACGGGCCCGCGGAAAAATCCAGGCAACACCCTCTTCCCGGGCATCACCTCTGAAAGGACATCATGGAACTGCTGTGGGAAATCGCAGGTTGGTCGGGGGCAGTTCTGATCCTGTCGGCATACCTGTCTGTTTCCATGGGTTGGTTGAAGGCCGGCAAACGCTTCCAGATGGCCAACCTCATCGGTGCATGTGCCTTCATCGTCAATGGTGCGGTCCACGAAGCGTGGCCCTCAGTAGTCACGAACGTTGCCTGGTGCCTCATTTCCGCCGTCGCGATTCTTCGTATGCGTGCCACACGCGAGTCGCCGGTTGCTGCAGTTGAGGCCCCGCAGGTGCAGTTTCCCGGCGTCCCTGACACCACCGGCCAGATCGCTGTTGTCGAGGCAATTACGTCTGCCGTTCACGGCGACGCCGCGGGACGGGTGGCTGAGTGCCAGGCCAGCCGGCGTGACGCGCGGGCAGCACTGCCCACTGCGTGGACGTCCTGAATTCGCCCAGTTCGCGGGAAAGGCGCGAGATCGTGGGATCGTTCCCGCGATCTCGCACCTTTCCCGCGAGTTCGACGGCGGGTACGGGTGCTCATGCCGGGGGTTCTCCCTTAGAGGCGGAGTTCCATAAAGACGCTGTTCGTATCCAGGACGTAATCGGCGAAAGGAGGGCACTCGGTGAAACCGTTACGCGTATACAGGCGCCGCGCCGGAGCAAAGTAGTCCTCGGTTCCGGTCTCAAGGTAGAGGCGTTCGAGATTTCGGGCACGGGCGTCGTCGAGGATGTGCCGGAGCATGAGCGTGGCCACGCCCCGCCCCCGTGCGTTTGCCGTGGTGCGCATGGACTTGATCTCGCCGTGTGTGGGGGACCCCGGCGGGGAATCCAGGACCTTGAGCGCGCCACACCCCAGCAGGCCGCCGGCCTCCCGGGCCGTCCAAAACGTGATTGACGGCGCGGACAGCGCCGAGTGGTCTAGTGCGTGGACGCTTTCAACCGGCGAGGTGGCGAACATGTCAGCCAGGTGTTCGCTCAGGAGCTGATGGACATCGTGGCGTGCGGGGTCATCCCGGTCAATCGAAATCACGCTCTCCAATTTACCGTTTCCGTACTCGGCGTCGTCCGCCTACAACCTTGCTAGTAAGAAGTGCTGCCAACGCGAACCGAGGAACGCGCGGGGAACGGCCGCGACCTACCTTTAAGCGAGAAATCGGAAAGGAGGTGAGAGCAATGGCAGACCACTATGCCTCAGGAACCTGGCAGGTGAAGCAGGGCAGCGATCAGGAGTTCATAGACCGATGGACGGAGTTCCTTCAGTGGTCCCGGGCGAACTACCCGTCGATCCTCGTGGCGAACCTCATTCGTGACCGACGTGTTGCCGGGCACTATGTTTCGTTCGCGGAGTGGACCGACGAGGCGTCCCGGGACGCATGGAAGCAGAACCCGGAGTTCATGACCCACTTTGATGCCTGCGTGGCGCTGTGCGAACACATGAGCGGCGCTGATTTCGATCGGGTAGCGACTGTGTAATCCATCTGCTTATTGCCTGATCACCGAGCGCGGTCCGGCCGCCGACAGCGTCAGCCGGACCGCCCGCGCGGGCCAATGCGGCCTGCAGTGGGCGGTTTCGGTCATGTCAGGCTCCAGTCTCTTGCACGATCACACCGGTTGCGGGACGATCCGAATGTACGGCTTGGGCTCCTTCCAATCGCCAAATATCCCGAGGGCCTCGCTGTTCGGCACGGAGCCGGCGATGATGACTTCCTCGCCTTGCTTCCAGTTGACCGGCGTCGCCACCCGGTGCTTCGCAGTGAGCTGAAGCGAGTCGACAACACGAAGCACTTCATCGAAGTTGCGTCCGGTTGTCATGGGGTACACGAGGATCAGCTTGATCTTTTTGTCCGGCCCAATGACGAACACGTTGCGGACGGTCTGGTTGTCCGCGGGCGTGCGGCTCTTTGCGTCCCCGGACGTGGCCGCCGGGAGCATGCCGTAAAGCTTCGCCACGGTGTAGTCGTCGTCGCCGATCACGGGGTAATTGGGGCGTGCCCCCTGCGTCTCTTCGATATCGGCGGCCCACCGCTCGTGATCAGCTGCCGAGTCCACGGACAGGCCGATGATCTTGACTCCGCGTCGGTCGAACTCGGGCTTGATCTTGGCCATGTAGCCGAGCTCGGTCGTGCAGACCGGGGTGAAGTCCTTAGGGTGCGAGAACAGCACTCCCCATGAGTCTCCGAGCCAGTCATGGAAGCGGATATCGCCGACAGTCGTCTTGGCGGAGAAATCGGGTGCGATCTCACCGAGTTGCAGTCCCATCATGTCCTCCTGGTCGTTGTGATGTGATGACGGAACCAATTGGTTCGCGTCACTTCTGACGGTAAGGCGACCCTGTTCCCCGACCGTTCCCCCCAGCTACCATGAGGGCGTGGAGAAGTGCGCCGTCCTCATGCTGGGCGCGTTCGGTGTCGTGATTGACAGCCGGCCGGTTCAGGACGACGCGTGGAAACGGACCAAGGCGGCCGGGCTCGTTAAGGTCCTCGCCCTCGCAGAAGGGCACCGACTGCATAGGGACGTGGTCGCCGATCTGCTCTGGCCAGACCTCAGCGCGCAGGCTGCCGCTTCGAATCTTCGCAAAGCTATGCATTTCGCGCGCGCCGCCCTCGGCTCGCCAGACTCCGTTCAGGCGCACGGCGACCTGCTGGTGCTGCTGCCAGGCGTGGATGTTTCCATTGACGCGGAGCGGTTCGAAAAGGACGGGCTCGCCGCGCTTGCCTCATCGGCAGGGGTGGATGAAGCGCTAGCCCTGTATCGAGGCGACCTGCTTCCCGATGATCGATTTGCCGTGTGGGCCGAGGACCCCCGCGATCGGCTGCGCACGCTGTACCTGCGCTTGCTCAAGGCCGCGGCTCGATGGGACGACGTGGTCAAGGCCGACCCAACGGACGAGGAAGCCCACCGCGCGATCATGGTTCGGGCGCTCGGCGCGGGCGATCGCCAGGGCGCGATCCGCCAGTTCGAGCGACTGTGTCGTCGGTTGCGCGCCGACTTGGGCGTCGGCCCAGGGGCGGCGACCGTCGCGGTCTACGAGGAGGCCATCGCCCAGGACAGCCGACGCGCGGAGAATCGCACGCGGGTCACGTTGGCGCGAGCACTCATCGCCCTCAATAGTGGCGACCTCGTCGAAGCCACATCATACGCACGGCGTGCACGCGAGCTGGCCATGGAAGCGGACTTGGGCCGAGAGATCGGCGAGGCCAGCGCAGTGTTGGCGATCGCGGCGAACATGCAGGACCGTTGGCCCGAAGTGTTCGAGGCCGAGTTCGTGGAGTTCACCCAGCACGACTCCGCGCGCTCCGGCTACATTCTTGACGCACAGTTGTGCCTTGCCGAGTTCTGCCTGAGCGGGCCGGACGGGCACGGGAGAATTGCGCGGCGAATAGCGCGCCTGCGCACGATCGCCGAACGAGCAGGCTCGGTGCGCGGCCTGGCCATCGCAGACCTGTTGCTGGGGGAGGCGGCACTCTTCTCCGGTGAGCTCGGCGAGGCGCGCAGTCTTCTCCAGTCCGCACTCGAGTTGCACCGGCGGGCTGGTGCACCGGCCGGCGAGATCGTGACACTGCAACGACTGGCTGAGGTTGACCTCGCGCAGGATCGGCCCGAGGAGGCCGCCCGGGCAGCCAGTCGCGCTCTGGGTGCCGCTGCGTCCACGTGGCTCGAGCCGCATCTCGTCGTACGCCTGTACGGGGTGCTCGCTGAGGCTGCCAGATCTCCGGCGCAAGCGGTCCGCATCATTGAGCGAGCCGACGCGGCACTGGCCGGGAGGAGCGTCTGTCCGCCGTGCTCGATGGGTTATCAAGTGGCCGCGGCGACGCATTACGCACTGGCCGGGAAGCTGGACGCAGCCCGCCGCCGGCTCGCCAACGCGGAGCAGCTCGCAGGCATGTGGCCTGGCGGACCATGGCACGCCGCCCTCTGGGAAGCACGAGCCGTCCTACGCCGCGCAGAGGGTCACGATGATCAAGCCATCGCCCTGTTTTGGGAGGCGGCAGCTAGTTTTGCCGAGCTCGGCAGGCGCCAGGACGAGCAGCGCTGCCTAGCCCGAGCAGCACAAAGAACGCCAAAGGCGACCGGAAAGCCTTTGGCTGGATAGTTCCGGAGAGCTTCGTTCCTCAACTGCTGAGGTCCCAGTGCACCCGGATGGCCTCGGCAATGGGGCCGGCGGTGACATCGACGCGGAACGCGACGGGCGCTGTCCCCGTTTCCTCGATCACCGAGTCACGGTACACGCGGCCGCAGGAGGGGCACAGGGTGTAGAGGTCCTCATCGGATGGCCATTCCGCCAACCCGGCAGGGACCGGGGTGTCGTCGACGTTGTGGACGGGGATGCCTTCTGAGTTGGCTTGGATCAGCCCGTCCTTGCTGACGGTGTTGCCGCACACGCAGGTGATGGTGGTGACATCATGACCGGTCACGTCGGCGGTTTCCGCGTCCATGGTGACCTCCCCGGTGATGGAAGAGATGTTGTGTAATCAGCTTATGCCTGCTGATCCTTGGCGTCGCCGGTGCTTGTAAATCCCCGTTGTGGTGGGCGCCCAACAGGGCCACCATGATGCTATGAACGCTGAAACATCGAAGGCGTCGGAGCTGAACCTCCCGCAGGCCTTCCTCCTTCTGGCAACGAACGACGTCACCGGCAAACCAGATATTCCGGTGTTCGCACTCAGGACCACCCTGGCCGGCGCAATCCTGGCCGAATTGGACCTGATCGACGCGATCGAACTGCAGGGCAAGCAGGTCAAAGCTACGGGCGCCTCCCCGGAAACGGATCTCCAGCACGAACTGGAACTCATCCGTGGCAAATCCCGGCCCCACACCCCCAAACGGTGGGTCTCCATGCTCGAGGGCCGCGCCGAAGTGCAGCGCATCTACGAGGGGATGGCTTCACGGGGCATCGTGGAACATGTGGGCGAACGACACCTGGGCCTGTTCCGGGCCGTGCGCTACCCGGAGAAGGATCATGCCCCGGAGGCGGCGCTCCTGGAAAAGATCCGCGCCGCCCTCAGCGGCCCGCCGTCCAACCTTGAGGTGCCTGACACTTCAACCGACGCCGGAACGGCCGTTGCGGGCACGGCCGTTGCGGGCACGGCCGACGCCGGGACCTCCGACGCAAGGACCGCCGACGCCGGCCCGGCCGATGCCACGGCGGCTGAGTCCACGAAGCCCGGGGACGGTGCCCCTGCTGCCAAACCTGGCTCCGAAGCGCCCGATGCCAGGACCACGGCACTGATCGCCCTGCTTCAGGCTTCCGGGCTGCTCGTCAAGCTCTTTCCGGAAGCGGACCTGACGCGGGCGAATGAGCTGTCGTGGGACTACTGGCCGACCCGCGCGGTGGAGGACGAGCTCCGGATGATCCGCATTGCGGAGCAAGAAGCCGCCAACTTGTGATGCCGCTGCGCCGGGCCTGATCAGATGAGGCCGAGCTCGGCGAAAGCGGCAACGAGCCCTTCCTCCCGGGGAGGCGCGGCGGTGCGATCGGCGAGTGCCACAAGCTCCGGGAGTGATCCTTCGATGGCGACGCCGACCCCTGCGTAGGCGATCATCTCCAGGTCATTTGCGCCGTCGCCGATCGCAACCGTGTCTTCCCGGGCAATGCCCAGATGGGCGATAACGGCTGCGACGCCGTCGGCCTTGCTGATCCCGTGCTGGTACAGTTCCCCCGCGTGCCTGCCGTCGTCGGCCACCGAATTGGCGACCACCGCGATGGCCCCGCCGATTTCACCAACCAGATGCTCCATGGCAACGGGGGAGTCAAAGACGGAGACCTTGGCGAACGGTACGGCGGCCAGGTCCGAGGTGGGCCGCACGGCCCGCATGATGTCGGACGAACCCACCGGGCCCTCGGGTGACTGCTCGAAATGGGCGTCCAGGATCACCTGCAAGCGTTGCATCGCCGCCGGTGGTGCGTACAGGGCCTCCTGCGCCTCCAGGACATACACGGCGTCGTGCGCGTCGAGCGCCCGGACAGTGCGGGCCGCAAGATCAGCCGGAAACAGCCTGTCCAGGAGCACAGTCCCGCCTACCTCGGCGTAGGCACCGGCGCTGGCCACCAGGCCGTCGAAGCCGGCGGCGAGAATGCTCTTGGGCAACATTGACACTGGACGCCCTGTGCATAAAAAGACCCGATGACCGGCCTTCCGTGCCGCCCGGACTGCGCGCACGTGCCCCTCGGGAACCACGCCATAGTCCGCATAAGTGCCGTCAACATCGAGGAAGACAGCCCGGACAGTTCCAGTGGTGCTCGGCGTTACGCTCATGGTTCCGGATCTTACACACCGGCAACATCCCCTCGTAACAGTCGCCCTCGGCCGGGTTAGACTCGCCTCCATGGGGGAACACAGCACGTCAGGGGAACGCAAGGAAAAGTCAGCCCGGGTCTCGGCGGCCGTCCTGCCCGTGGCGGGCCTCGTCGCGTTAGTGGTGGGTTGCCTCGTCGCCTGGAGCAACGCGAATGTCAGCTTCGGCTGGTTCGCTTACGCGCCGCTGAGTGACCAGCTCTTCATGGGGAGCGGTGTGGCAATCGTTAGCCAAGGGACACAGATCGGCTTGGCGGTGGCAGCCACCGGCCTGCTCATCCTGGCGTTCTGGGCCGGGTACAGAATCGGCAGAAGAGCTAGCCCCAAGCCGACCAGCAATAAAGCCGTTCCGTAATTGGTGATGATCCCGGCAGATCCGTAACCGACGCCTCCCGTTCACCGCCCCGAAACCGTTGTGGCCACGCCCGTTCTCCCGCAGCAGGAAGTCTTTTCACGCACCACTGCCCAGCGCCCCCATCGCCTGGGCGATGAATCGACTCAGCTGTACCAAGGAGAACCCCGTGTTCCTGAAAAGCGCCGTCACCGCCCTCGTGGCCCTTACCTCCCTGACCGGAATCGCAGCCCCGCCTGCCGCGAACGCGGCCCACGCGCCGTCGTCCGTGGTCCTCGGACAGCCGCTGCCCGCCGCCCACGCCCACAACGACTATGAGCACGACCGCCCACTGTTCGATGCCCTCGAGCACGGCTTCACCAGCGTTGAGGCAGACGTGTGGCTCGTCGACGGCGAACTGCTCGTCGCCCACGACCTCGAGGATGCCACGCCCGGAGTAACGCTCGAGAGCCTCTACCTCGATCCGCTGGACGAGCTGGTTCGGAACCAGGGCCACAGCGTTTACCCCCACTGGGACGGCAGCTTCCAGCTCCTGATCGACATCAAGAGCGAAGGGGAGGCCACCTACGCCGCAATCGAGCAGGAACTGGCCGAGCACCGAAGCATCATGAGCCGCTACAGCAACGGAACCACCAAATCCGGGCCCGTCACTGCCGTCATCAGCGGAAACCGTCCCCTGGCCACCATGGAGGCACAGGACAAGCGGTTCGGCTTTTACGACGGACGCTCCGCCGACCTCACCTCCGGAAAGCCTGCCGAACTCATGCCGCTGGTCAGTGACAACTGGACCAAGCTTTTCAGCTGGCAGGGCGTTGGCCCCATGCCCGAGGCCGAACGCGCCAAGCTCCAGGCATATGTGGCAGAGGCACACATTCAGGGCTACCGCGTCCGTTTCTGGGCCACCCCGGACCAGCCCGGCGCCGCCCGAGACGCTGTCTGGAACGAACTCTTCGACGCCGGCGTGGACCACATCAACACCGACGACCTTGAGGCGCTGGAACAGTTCCTCACCGCCCGCACGGCCTGACAGCCCCGCAACAGAGAATAGGAATAGCTCCATGCCTTCAAAGACCCTGAGAACGACGACGGCGGCAGCCGCCCTGGCGCTCGGCCTCCTTGCGCCGCTGCCCGCCAACGCGTCCAACCACACCTCCGACAACGAAGCGTTCACCTTTGGCGTCATCGGCGATATCCCCTACGGCGACGCCGAAATCGCCAAGTTCCCGTCCCGCATCCAGGACATCAACGCCGACAGCGCGCTGAAGTTCGTCACCCACGTGGGCGACATCAAGAACGGCTCCTCGGTCTGCTCCGACGAGTACTTCGCCAGCATCCGCTCCCAGTTCGATACCTTCGGGCACCCATTGGTCTTCACCCCGGGCGACAACGAGTGGGTGGACTGTCACCGCACCAACAACGGCGCCTACAACCCGCTGGAACGGCTGAGCAAGCTGCGTGAGGTCTTCTTCGACGAGCCCGGCAAGACCCTCGGGGAGACGATGCCGGTCCAGACCCAGGAGAACCTGGGTCTGCCGGAAAACGTCCGCTTCGTCCAGAACCGCGTGGCCTTCTCCGTGCTGAACATCCAGGGCAGCAACAACTCGCTGCTGCCGTGGAGCGGACTGGGCGAGACCGCGCCGACTCCGGAGCAGTTGGCCGAAGTTGAGCACCGGACGGATGCCGTCCTGGACCAGATACACAGCACCTTCGCCGACGCCGATCGCCGCAACGACCGAGCGGTGGTGCTTATGACCCAGGCCGACATGTTCGATCCTTCGCAGCTCGCCGCGGCCTCTGCCAACCCCGAAACGGTCTCCGGGTTCCGCGAAATTGTGGCGGCTATCATCGACGAAACCAATCGCTTCGACCGGCCGGTCTACCTCATCAACGGCGACAGCCACGTCTTCGCCGAGAACCAGCCGCTGGCGGATGGCTCGCCGTGGCTGGACATCTACGGCCAGCCCGCCGCGGATGACCTGCAGCGCATCACCGTGGACGGATCGGCCAACGCCACCAACTACGTCAGGTTCACGGTGGGCGGCAACGGCGGCGAGGCCGGCAGCGTCCTGAACTGGGAAAAGGTCCCCTTCACCCAGTAGGCACCCAACCGAAGCGAACGACGGCGGGAACCTCCCGCCGTCGTTCCCTTGCGTGAGTGCCCCTGAAGGTTCAGCATGAGAACATCCTGCGCCGCCCGCCATGCGGCCGGCTACGCGCAGAGTCAGCGCCACACCGGAAGCCGCGGCGAAGGAGACACGGATGAGCAACTCACGAATTGCCGAGGCGATCTCGTCAGCCAAGGCGTACCTGGCCGCACACCCTGACGAGGCGCGTTATCGCGACTCGGTTGCCTCCGCCGTGGTGGAGGACGGCCTTCGGGTTCGCGTAACCGGTGCCGACGGTTCGTCCCTTGTCACAGACATGGTGGCGGGGGTCGGAGGAACTGCATCAGCGCCCTCGCCCGGGTGGCTCTTCCGTGCCGCGTACGCTTCCTGTGCAGCCACACTGATCGCGATGCGCGCTGCCGAGCAAGGGGTGGTCTTGTCTTCCTTGGAGGTGGAGGTGGACGGCGAATCCGATGACCGGGGCATTCTAGGCATCGCCGAGGACGTGCCGGCCGGCCCGGTCAGCATGAAGGTCGCCGTTCGAGCGGTATCGCCCCAAGACGAAGGAACGGTGCGGGAAGTCATCGCGTGGGGGCTGGACCATTGCCCCGTAGATGATGCGGTCCGGCGGCCCGTCCCGGTAGAGCTCGACGTCCACGTAGACAGACCATAACCGGGCCTGGACCCAAAACCCCTGCAATGGCATTCTTTCGGGAAACCGGTATCAATGCATCTGGAATTGGCCGCCTAGACCAGGATTTTTGTTGTAAATTTTAGCAATGGAATTGAGACGAAATGGCACCGCTACCCTGATGGACGTGGCCCGAGTGGCAGGGGTCTCGCGTTCCACTGCGGCACGTGCCCTGGGGGGATATGGGGCAGTGAGCCCGGAACTCCAAGCGATGGTGTCTGCGGCAGCCGAAGCCCTTGGTTACCGGAGCAATGCGCTGGCCAGGAGTGTCAGTTCGGGCCGTTCGCACACCATTGGGGTTGTGGTGAGCGATATCGAAAATCCACATTTCGCCCGGGCTGTGCGGGGCATGACCGATGCTGCGAAGGCGGCAGGCTTCGATGTCATCCTCGCAAACACGGATGAGAATATCGACGCAGAACGCGCGGCAGTCCAGGTGTTCCTGGACAAGCGCGTGGACGGCCTGATCGTGGCGTCGACCAGCCGGAGCGACTCCGGGCACCTGCTGGATGTTGTGGGCATGGGGCGGCCTTTGGTGCTCTTCGACCGGCGTCCCGACAACGTGGACTCCGATTGGGTTGGGACTGATTGCTACGCGGACGCCAAGACCGTCATGGAATACCTGATCAGCAAGGGGCACCGGAATATTGCCTTCCTTTCGGCCACCACCAAGACTCCCGAGGAGCTGGAGGCGGGACACCCCCTCCCTATCTCAACCATTGCGGACAGGGTCCGCGCCGTGCGGGAGTCTGCCAGGGCCGCGGGCGTGCGCTATGAGTTCATTTCCGACGCCATGTCACCACAAAAGACCCACGTGATTGTTGCCTCCTTGCTCAACCGCCGGGACAGGCCCAGTGCCATCATCGCTTCCTACAGCAAGCTGGCACTCCCGGCCTTCCAGGCAATTCGCGCGGCGGGGTTGACCGTTCCGGAGGACATTTCGCTCGTATGCCTTGACGATGCGGACTGGATGACGGTCAGTTGCCCGGAAGTCCACGCCATTTCCAATCCTGCCTATGAGATGGGGATGAAGGCCGCGGAGGTACTGCTGGGCCGTATCGACGGTTCGGGCCCTGAGTTCAAGGACCACCTGCTCCCGGCAACGTTCACTCAGCGCGCTTCCGTTTCCGACCTCGCAGGAGTGGCGGTCACGCCCATCGCGTAGCCCCTCCAGCGTCCCTCTTCAGGGCCCGAGACCCTTGGTTTCGGGCCCTTTCTTGCGCTCTGTACCTGGCATCGTGAGGGCGCCGGCGGCGCCCGGCGGTCCGGCCCTAAAGAAAAACAATTGCTGGAGATACCGGTGTCTCATAGCATAGACGAATTGCGGGAGACCGGTGTCCTACCTTGGACTGCGCTATACGTAATCTGAGCGAAACAACATTGAAACCATTGACAATTACTGTTTACTTCAGAAATACTTTCGTTGCATGAAGTGATACGGATCACTCATCGGCGCAGACTTTTTCCAGGCAGGAGCTGTACGAATGAATGAACAGACAAAGTTGTGGGGCGGCCGTTTCGAGGGCACGTCCAGCCCGGAACTCGCCCGCTTTTCGCGGGCTGATCCCCGGTACTTCCGCATGGCACCGTACGATCTGCACGGTTCACGGGCCCATGTCCGGGAGCTCAACCGCTCCGGCCTCATCGGTGATGCTGAGCTGGGGAAGTTCCTGGACACGATTGATGACCTGGCAAGGGACATCGAGCGTGACCGCGTGCGCCCCCAGGAAGCGGACGAAGACGTCCACACCTTCCTTGAACGCCTCCTCATCGAGCGCATGGGACCGGTGGGCGGCAAGATCCGCGCCGGACGCTCACGCAACGACCAGGCTGCCAACGACCTCAGGCTCTACATGCGGGACAAAGTCCGGCGGGTCAGTGAACTGCTGATCGAACTGGCGGAGTCCCTGGCCGGGCAGGCCGACCAGCACCTGAACACGCCCGTCCCCGGCTTTACGCATCTTCAGTCCGCACAGCCGGTGGTCTTTGGCCACCAGATCCTGGCTCACGCACAGCCCCTGATCCGGGACCTTGAGCGCTTCCAGGACTGGGACCGCAGGGCAGCTGTTTCGCCCCTTGGAGCCGCGGCCCTGGCCGGTTCAACCTTTGCTCTCAACCCCGAAATCGCAGCAAGGGAACAAGGCTACGAAACCAGTGCAGAAAACTCGATCGACGCCGTGGGAAGCCGCGACGCCGCCATTGAATTCCTCTTCGTCTGTTCCCTGACGCTGATCGACATTTCGCGTTTGTGCGAGGAGATCATCTCCTGGGCCTCCCAGCAGTTCCGCTGGATCACCATGGATGACGCCTACTGCACGGGCAGTTCCATCATGCCGCAAAAGAAGAACCCGGACATCGCCGAGTTGGCCCGCGGCAAGGCAGGGCGCGTCCTTGGGGACCTCATGGGACTCATGGCAACCGTCAAATCCCTGCCGCTGGCCTACAACCGGGACCTCGCGGAGGATAAGAACGCCGTCATCGACGCCGTTGACACCCTGGAAGTTGCGCTTCCGGCGCTGTCGGGCCTGGTCCGGACCTTCACCGTCAATGTCCAGGAAGTCCGACGGCAGGCGACAGCCGGCTACACGCTCGCCACCGAAGTTGCCGACTGGCTCGCCAGGCAGGGGATCCCCTTCAGCGAGGCACACGAAGTTTCCGGCTCCCTTGTGCGCTTCTGCGAAAGCCGGGGACTGGACTACGACGACCTCAGCGATGAGCAACTGGCCTCGGTGGATCGCCGCCTGACCCCCGATATCAGGAACGTCCTGACTCTCGAAGCGGCACTCGATGCCCATTCAGGGTTTGGTGGAACGTCACCCAAGCGAGTGGCCGAACAACTGACGCGGCTGCGGGCAAGGCTGGACCAGATGAAGACCTGGGCTGCCGACTACAACGGCCTGCGGGTCAGGCCGGACCACGAGGGCTGAACCATGGGCCCTATCAGCGCAGATGCACGCGGCGCAGCAGATACCCTCCACGATCAGGAAAAAGCCATGAACACTCAAACTGAGCCCAGCGTCACCGACGCTGCTTCGGTCGACTTGAAAATTGTCCCCCGGCGGCACGTGGGGCGGTGGGTTGGCGCCGCAGCGGTGGTGCTCCTCCTCGTCTGGTTGGGAGTCTCCTTCTCCCGCGCCAAGATCGACTGGCCCACGGTCCAGGAATACCTGACAGTCCCCGTGCTGATCCAAGGCATCGGTGTGGCCCTTCTCCTCACCGCAGTGGCCATGGCCCTTGGCCTGATCCTGGGCGTGGTCACCGCCGTGATGCGCCTGTCCAAGAATCCTGTGGTCTCCGGTGTGGCCTGGCTGTATATCTGGGTCTTCCGCGGCACCCCGGTCTACCTACAGCTCCTTATGTGGTTCAACCTTGCGCTGATCTTCCCAGTGATCGGCATCCCGGGACTTTACTCGGGCCGCATGATTGATGTGCTCACACCCTTTGTCGCAGCGTCCATCGGCCTCGGTCTGAACCAGGGCGCCTACACGTCCGAAGTGGTCCGCGGCGGCATCCTCTCCGTTGACGAGGGCCAGACGGAAGCAGCCCAGGCCGTGGGCATGACACGCCTGCAGGCTATGCGCCGCATCGTGCTGCCCCAGGCGATGCGGGTCATCATCCCGCCCGTGGGCAACGAAGTGATCGGCATGCTGAAGACCACCTCGCTGGCCTCCGCCATCGGCGTGAGCGAAATCCTCTCCGAAGCCCAGCACATCTACTACGTCAACAACCGGATCATGGAACTGCTCATCGTCTGTGCCGTCTGGTACTTGGGCGCGGTATCCATCCTCAGCATCGGCCAGTACTACCTTGAACGATTCTTCGCCAAGGGTTCCTCCAGCCGGCAATTGCCGCTGACTCCCTTCCAGCATCTGAAAAGCATCTTCGGCACCAACAGGAAGGCACTCTCATGACCACGAACGTTCTGGTCCGCGCCGAAAACGTCCACAAGAGCTTCGGCCTGAATGAAGTGCTGAAGGGCATCAACCTTGACGTCAACGCCGGAGAGGTGGTCTGCCTCCTGGGAGCCTCCGGTTCCGGAAAGAGCACATTCCTCCGCTGCATCAACCACCTTGAGACGCTCTCCAACGGGCGCATTTGGGTGGGTGAGAAAGTGGTGGGGTACCGCCAGGACGGTAACCGCCTCTATGAACTTTCAGACAAAGAGGCGGCCAGGCAGCGGCGGTCCATCGGCATGGTTTTCCAGCGGTTCAACCTCTTCCCCCATATGACAGTGCTGGAGAACATCATCGAAGGGCCGGTGCTCGTCAACAAGGTCAAGCCCGCAGAGGCCAAGCGGCATGCTTCGGAACTCCTTGCCCGGGTGGGCTTGGAAGGACGCGAGTCGTCCTACCCCCGTCAGCTGTCAGGCGGACAGCAGCAGCGCGTTGCCATCGCGAGGGCGTTGGCCATGAAGCCGGAACTGATCCTCTTTGACGAGCCGACGTCGGCGCTGGACCCCGAACTGGTGGGTGAGGTGCTGGACGTGATGAAGGACCTCGCCAAGTCTGGCCTCACCATGATCGTGGTCACCCACGAGATCGGATTCGCCAAAGAAGTGGCGGACCGCGTCGCCTTTATGCACGGTGGCGAAATCGTAGAGCTCGGCCCGCCCGCCGACGTCCTTGGAAATCCCCAGCACGAGCGGACCAAAGCCTTCCTTTCCCGCGTTTTCTAAGTTCACCATCCCCAAGATTTTCTTGACTCACCATCCCCAACGAACTGGAGCCATCATGAAGCACTTCACCAATGCCGCACGCATCGCGGCTCTGACCGCCGTCACGGCCTTTGGCCTCACAGCATGCGTGGGCGGCGCAGAGACTGCCACCGAGGCAGCCGCAGGCACGACCGGCCTGCCCCAGGCAATCAAAGACGCCGGAAAGATCCGGATCGGCCTGTCTCCCGACTTCCCGCCCATGGAGTTCCGGGACAGCGACAAGAAACTCTCCGGCGTCGACATCGAACTGCAGCAGAAGCTTGGCGAGGTCCTCGGTGTCGAGATCGAAGTGGTCGAGTCGCCTTTCGACCAACTGATCAACTCCGTCCAGACAGGCCGCGTTGACCTGGTGATGTCCGGCATCTCCGACACCCTGGAACGGCAGAAGACCGCCGACTTCGTGGACTACTTCAAATCCCAGGGCCGCCTCTACACCTCCGGCGCCCGTGCGGGAGAGTTCACTCAGCAAACGGATATTTGCGGCAAGAAGCTGGCAGTCAGTGGCAAGACCGATTACTTTGAGCAGGTCAAGACCCTCAGCAAGACCGTCTGCACGGACAAGGGCCTTCCTGAGCTGGGTATCCTCCCCACGGACTCCGGAGCTGCAGCCCGCCTCCAGATCGAGCAGGGCCGAGTGGACCTTGCAGCGCAGGGCGGCGAAAACCTGGCCTACTTTGCCAAGACTGAACCCGGAAAATACGCTTCCGTCCTGGACCCGCTGCCGGCCAAGCCGTTCGGCGTCCTCATGAAGAAGGGCGACACCCAACTGGCCAACGCCGTGAAAGACGCGTTCACCGAGATCGTTGACAATGGCGAGTACCAGAAGATCCTCGACAAGTGGGGCCTGGGCTACGGTGCCATGACCCCCGAGGTCAACGGCGTCAAGTGAACCGAGACGCAGCAGTGAAGGCTGGGGCGGCGGTGTGGCCGGAAGGCAAACGCAGCGCCGTCGCCCTGGCCTTCGACCTTGACGGTCCCACCGGCGATGCCATGCTCAAAGGCGCCATCTGGGACCGGCCGGAGTACTTCAGCCAAGGCGCCTACGGGGCGTGGCGGGCCGTGGACAGGATCCTCGGGCTGTTGAAAACGCACGAAATAGCGGCGACTTTCTTCACTCCTGCCTGGGTGGTGGAGACGTGGCCGGAGCAGTGCCGGCGCATCGTTGAGCAGGGCCACGAAATGGCCCACCACGGCTACAAGCACGAAAAGTATTGGGACCTCAGCCCGGTGGAGCAGCGGCACGTCATCGAAACCAGCCAACGCATCTTCCAGGATGTCCTGGGCACCACGGCGGTCGGCTTCCGGACACCATCGGGGGACTGGCGCCCCGAGACCCCGGCCTTGCTCGAGGAGATGGGTTTCCTCTACTCCAGTTCCATGCGCGGAGACGACCGCCCGTACTTCCACACCGGCGGGAAGCTCGTTGAGATCCCTGCCCGGTCCGACATGGACGACTACGCCTCGCTTGCTTACACCACCAACCCGGACTGGCCCTCGGGCGGTGATCGGATAGCCAGCTATGACCTCACGCTGGACAACTGGACCAGGGAGTTCGACGGCTATCACGCCGAAGGCCTGTGCCTGTCCACCATCTTCCACCCCAAAGTGGTGGGCAAACCCGGCCGGGCAGTACTGCTGGACCGCTGGATCCGGCACGCGAAAGATGCCGACGACGTCTGGTTCAGCACATGCGCCGACATCGCCACGTGGTGGCAGCAGACCAAGGAGCCTCAGACGTGACTATCACTCAAACCCAGGGACGGTGGCCCGAGGGTAAAAAGTGCGCCTTCGTAGTCACGGTCGGGTTTGAGGCGGAACTGTCCGTACTCGCTGCGGCGCCTGACGCCGTCGACCGCGCCAAGAGCCTGTCGGTGGGACAGTACGGGGGAACGCGGGGAGTGGACCGCCTGCTGGCTGAACTGGACCGCACAGGCACCAAAGCGAGCTGGTTCGTTCCCGGCGCCAACCTCGCGAGCTACCCCCGGCAGCTCGAGGCAGTCGCCGGGGCAGGGCACGAGTTCGGCAACATGGGCTGGCAGCTCGAAGACATGGGCAGCCAATCCCTCGCCGAACAGGTGGACAGTATCGGTCGCGCCCAGGACGCCTTCCAGTCCCGCCTCGGGCTGCGTCCGGAGGGATTCCGCGCAGGACGCGGGTCCTACGCGCCCGGGCTGACTGACGAGCTGCTTACCCAGCGATTCACGTGGTCCTCGTCTTGGCACGGCGACGACCTGCCCCACTTCCACGCAGGATCTGCGGCCGCATTGGTGGAAGTGCCCCGCCACCACGAACTGGACGACTACCCCTACTTCGTCTTCAACCTGGACCCACCCATCCCCGCGGGAAGTCCACGGATTGCCTCCAGCCGGGAAGTGCTGCGGAACTGGATCCTGGAATTCGACGCCTACCGTGCAGAAGGGTTGTGCTTCGTCCTGACCCTCCACCCGGAAATCATCGCCACCCCCGGGCGGATCGGAATGCTGCGCGAGTTCATGGACCATGTAGCCGCCCACGACGACATATGGCACGCCACCGGCGGCGATGTGGCCCAGTGGTGGCGGCGGAGCGCCAAACCCAATCCTGCAGACCACCCCGCCGAGATATTCCACGCACTTACCCGCGAAGGCAGGCCAGCATGACCAACGACCCCACAGCTTCAGAGCGGATTGCAGGTTTCCTCACGGCGCTGCGGCCAGCAGACATCCCCACCGATGTCCGGCACAGGGCCAAGATCCACATCCTTGACACTCTTGGTGCCGGAATTGCAGGAGCCTCCTCACGGGAAGTGGACATCAGCCGAACAGCGCTCGGAGCTGTCTATGGAACTCCCGCCCCCGGCTCAGGGGCACCGCTTTGGGGGACACCCGCCGAACTGCCCGCGCTCGGGGCGGCGTTCGTCAACGGCATCGCCTGCCACGCCTTCGAACTGGACGACTCCGGCGGGTGCGACCATTCCGGTGCTGTTGTGCTGCCCGCGGCGCTTGCGGCAGCGTCGCTGCCCATGGCCGGTTCCCGCGGAGGAACCGTCGGCGGAACAGCCGACGGCGGACCGCACGTTGGCGGCGCCAGTCTCCTCCACGCCGTCATCGGTGGATATGAAGTGGCCCGCCGCGTCCAGGACGCTCTGGGTGGCTACGACTCCGTCAACAATGCGGGCTGGCATTCCACCGGCGTGTGCGGAACATTCGGAGCCGCAGTGGCGTCCGGCGTGATCCTTGGCCTGGACACCGAACAGATGGTTTCTGCCATTGGCCTGGCCGGGTCCTTCACCGGCGGCACCTGGTCATTCATCGGTGACGGTGCAATGTCTAAGCGCATGCACGTGGGCCGCGCTGCCGAAGCAGGCCTGAACAGCGCACTTCTCGCCAGGTCCGGGTTCACCGGACCGCGGGACCTGTTCGCCGCCCCGTGGGGCAGCTTCCTGCGCCTCTACGGCCGGCAAGAGGACATAGACCAATCCCGCCTGTTCGAAACACTCGGTGAGGAATGGCAGATTGAACGGGCATCCATCAAGCCCTACGCCACCTGCCGCAGCACCCACGCCGCCATCGATGTCATCCTGGATCTGCGGGAGCAGCGCGGCATCTCTGCTGAGTCGGTCCGCACCATCACCGTCCACACCAGCGCGCTCATCGCCGACATGTGCGGCAAGGCCGACGTGGGCTCCTTGGTTTCGGCTCAGTTGAGCATGCAGTTCGCCCTCGCCACGGCCCTCCTGCACGGGGGAGTCGGCCTGGCTGAAGTGGCCGAACAGGGCAGGACTGACCCCCGGATCCTCGAACTCATGGAACGGATCCACTTGGTGGTGGACCCCCAGCAGCAGGGCGGTTCAGCGGAACCGCGGATCGAGGTGCAGACGGAGTCCGGCACCATCGTTGTCCAGGCCGTCCGGGCTAAGGGTGCCTCCACCAACAGGCTCAGCGACGACGAAACCATAAGTAAGTTCATGGGCCTCGCCACCACCAGGCTGCCGGAGACGGCGGCACTCAGCGTGGTGGAGAACGTCATGGAACTCGAATCCAGCCACGACATAGGCCCGCTCCTTCGGCTGCTCACCGTGAATTCCGAACCGGCGCTCCTGAGGTAATAGGGAAACGGAAACCAGGGTCCTGCGCAATCACGTGAGCAGGTTGGCACCAGACGGAAAGGTACCACGGCGGGAACGCTCCCGCCGTCGTCCGCTCGCCCGGGTGACTCTCGGCTCAGTCCGTTTCCGGTCCTTCGCAGAAGTGGCAGCCGTCTTCACAGCCCTCCTGTGCTGACACTTGGCTAGAAGCTGTCAATGGAGGCTCCCGCGGCAGAGAGGACATACTGGGGCCTGCGGGACCCGAACTGGCTCGCCACCAAGGTCCACGTCACCAACTCGCCGCCGCTCGGCGGCATGATGCTCCCCTCGGCGAGGAGTTGCGCATCTGCCTCCTGGCCGGCCGGCGCCCACCATCCGTTCAGCGGGCAATGCTCGCCGGTCCGCGCCTCGCGGCCTTTCCGGGAACTCTTGCTGGGGAACTGCCGGTGCGGGATACGTTTCTTCATCGCTGCTTCTTCGCTCTGCGGGATTTTAGTGGGCTGACACCAGACGGGTAAATGTGGTGTGGATCCCAGTATCTAACTGCATAGCATTTAAGAAAAAGCGATGTTTTCCGCACAATATTCATCGCAATTAGTGATGAATAGTTTTACGTTTCGGGGCGTCCCGCGTCGGCAGGTTCGGTCCGGAACTTTATCAGCTTGTGGGTCCCGTCGCAGTACGGTTTGATCGCTGAGGCTCCGCAGCGGCAGAGCGCCACCGTCCGGCGCTGCCTGGGAACGGGTTCCCCTGTTGGCGTGAGGATCTCGAAGTCCCCGCGGACCAGCAGCGGTCCGTCCGGGCAGACCACGATCGACCCTTCTGCTGGTTCGTGGTTCATGTGCTCCTGATCTTCTGTAGTCATGCCGCGGCGGGCAATTTGGTGCGCAGCGATGACCGGCCGTTTTCCCAAGCGTCCACAACGTGGTGGGTGAGCAAGGTGTCCAGGGCGAGGGCCGCCGTCGCGCCGAACAAGACGTCGGGGAGCAGGTCCGGGTCCGCTTCCACCAGGCCTCCGGCCAGATCCCGCCCGGCAATCTGCTCGTGGACGGCGTCTGCTTCGACGTGCTCATCGAAGTACGCTGTCGCTGCGGCATCGAAGTTATGCCGGCGGAAACCGTTCCCGTAGAGCTGGTTGGGCCGGGAGGACGTCATCTCATAGATCGCCAGGTGACCGGCGATGGCACCGCGCAGCCGGCGGTTCAGCCCGAAGAGGGACATCATGTTCACTGATGCCAGGGCAAGGGCCGGAACCGTGTTGACGTAGGCGCCATAGCGGTCATCGAGCCCGAGGGCACGCATGGTCCTGGCAAAGAGGGCGCTGTGCATCCGGTCCGCGCGGCCGCCGCCGTATTCGTCCGCCTGGATTTCCACCAGGGCCGCCTTCGCACGGCCGGCGAGGCGGGGAATGGCCCACGTGTGCGGGTCCGCTTCCTTGAGTTGGTAGATGGATTTCTGAATGAGGAATTCCTTGAGCTGGGAAAGTGTGGCCCTCTTCGCCACATACTTCGACATGCTGGGCCCCGTGTCCGACGCCGCGAGGTTAAACAGGACCGTGGCCACGCCGTCGCTGATCGGAACCGCCCCGGGAACCTGCGGAATGTCGGGAACCGCAGCTTTGGCTGCAGTCCTCAGTCCCTGTTCGAACGGCTTCTCCAGAAGCCGGCGGACGGCGATCATGCCGGGGTGCCATTCCCAACTGTCATCCACGCCGTCCAGCCCGCTGTAATGCAGCTCGTACAGGCAGAACAAGGCCAGCTGGAGGTCGTCGTCCTCGATAACGTCTTGAGCCTCGGCCAGTTGTGAGGTCACAAGTGCGTGGAGGTCGGCCAGGCCGGCGGGGGTATCAACGGGCTGGCCGGCGAGGATCGCGAGCAGGGCGGCGCTGATCGGCCCCCGCTGTTCGGGGATGTGCATGGTACTCCTACTGAATCTTCGGCCCGGGGCGGGCCCCTCTAAGGACGTTTCTAGGATCAGAACCGGTTGCGGTTGCGGGGATTCGCGGCCGGGTTCTGCTTGGCCCGGCGGGCGCGCATGATGCGGCTGATGATGGTGGGGAGCAGGGCAAGCAAAAGCTTCTTCATGGAGTTTCCTTCGTCGAACGGGGGGGAGGTGAAAAGCAGACAGGCCGGCGCCGCCGGGGGAGGCGGGTTGCCGGCCTGTCTGCTGGGTGGTGGTTAGGGGTTTTGGACGTGGTCCTTGGCCTCTGTTGCTTTGTCTTTGACGTCGGCGGCGGCGTATTGGCCTTCGGTTTTGACGTGTTCGGCGGC
>NZ_JBHJZH010000015.1:0-141351 GCF_042270935.1 Pseudarthrobacter sp. NPDC055928 | reverse complement strand
TTCTGCAGGTACCGTCACTTTCGCTTCTTCCCTACTGAAAGAGGTTTACAACCCGAAGGCCGTCATCCCTCACGCGGCGTCGCTGCATCAGGCTTGCGCCCATTGTGCAATATTCCCCACTGCTGCCTCCCGTAGGAGTCTGGGCCGTGTCTCAGTCCCAGTGTGGCCGGTCACCCTCTCAGGCCGGCTACCCGTCGTCGCCTTGGTGAGCCATTACCTCACCAACAAGCTGATAGGCCGCGAGTCCATCCAAAACCACAAAAAGCTTTCCACCCCCCACCATGCGATGAGGAGTCATATCCGGTATTAGACCCAGTTTCCCAGGCTTATCCCAGAGTTAAGGGCAGGTTACTCACGTGTTACTCACCCGTTCGCCACTAATCCACCAGCAAGCTGGCATCATCGTTCGACTTGCATGTGTTAAGCACGCCGCCAGCGTTCATCCTGAGCCAGGATCAAACTCTCCGTTGAAGTAAAACAAAAACGAACACAACACAGCCACCACGGGAAAACGCGGCAACCACACTGCAAAATTTGAAACCAGCTGTAAAAACCAAACCACACCACAGGGGCGGCACGATCTGGCCAAAACAACCAATCAAAAAACAATTGGTATCAACAAACTTGGCACACTATTGAGTTCTCAAACAACAGACACACCCGGCACCACCACAACCAAACAACAGCCATGGATCGCTCCGGAGCAACTTTTCAAACTTACCCGGTTTCCAGCCCCGATGCAAATCCGTATTTCAGGATCTATATCGGCAGGAACCCGTTTCCCACCTCATTGAGGCACTCTAATGAGCTACCAGAATTTGGTCTTGAATTTGGGGGTTTGGCCGCCCGCGGTAACCAGCTCTTCGCTGTCTCCCTCGCGGCGACTTAGAAAACAATACACCCACTCAACCCCCACCGCAAATCCACCCTCGAAGGGGTCCTAAACCCCGCCGTTGCGCGCCAGGACGGCCCATTGGTGCACCCGGCCGCCCAGCCGCCGTCGTACTTTCCTCCTGTGGGCTGCAACACAGCAATCCAGCCGTGTGCGTACAGCCCGGGAGGGCAGCGCTTAAACGCAGAAGGGCCGGCAACCAAATGGTTGCCGGCCCTTCTCAAGCAGCTGGAATCAGCGGTGCTGGATTACCAGGAAGACTTGGTGATGCCCGGGAGCTCACCGCGGTGAGCCATGTCGCGGAAGCGAACACGGGAGATACCGAACTTCTGGAAGGTACCGCGGGGACGGCCGTCGATGATGTCGCGGTTACGCAGACGGATCGGGGAGGCGTTGCGGGGCAGCTTCTGCAGGCCGAGGCGTGCAGCTTCGCGTGCTTCGTCGGTTGCGTTTTCGTCAACCAGGGTCTTCTTCAGCTCGAGGCGCTTTGCAGCGTAACGCTCAACGATGACCTTGCGCTGCTCGTTGCGAGCAATCTTGGACTTCTTAGCCATGGTTTAGCGCTCCTCTCGGAATTCGACGTGCTGGCGGATCTTGGGGTCGTACTTCTTCAGAACCATGCGGTCCGGGTCGTTACGACGGTTCTTGCGGGTTACGTAGGTGTAACCCGTGCCCGCAGTCGACTTGAGCTTGATGATCGGACGTACGTCCTTGTCCTTAGCCATTAGAGCTTCACTCCCCGAGCAAGGATAGAGGCGACGACTACGTCGATGCCGCGTACGTCGATGGTCTTGATGCCCTTTGCAGAAACCTGCAGCGTGACATTACGGCGCAGGGACGGAACCCAGTAGCGCTTTTTCTGGATGTTCGGATCGAACCGACGCTTGTTGCGGCGGTGCGAGTGCGAAATGCTGTGCCCAAAGCCCGGCTCGGCTCCGGTCACTTGGCAGTGTGCTGCCATGACTTCTCCTCAAAGAATTGAATGTAATGATCCGCATATCTGCTGCAGGATCATGCGTGTAAGTGCGACCCAAAGTGATCAGGGTGAACGGTTAGTCACGCAACTTGAGCCCCTAACTACCGGCTACCCTGGAGAAATTTACCGGGCCACCGGAGCAATTGCGCACGCTCCGCGCACTTAGCGCCTACCAAGTCTACGAGTTCAGGCAATTAAAGACCAATCCCGGCCGCGATGGTGTATAGGCGCCTCCTGCCACACCATCCCGGATTCCCCCGTTTAGGGGCGTATCAGCTGGGCATATTTCGGCGCCAGGCCGTCGCCGGAGGACTTGCCCGTAACGCGGCGGACCACCCACGGGCCGGCGAATTCCTTGACCCAGCGGGCATTGGCGCGGAGGGCGTCCACCCGGCCGAGTTCGGGTACCGGCGTCATGGGCGGGACCTCGATGGAGTGGTCGTGTTCGAGCACATCCAGGACGCGCCTGGCCATGTTCGCGTGTCCGGCGGCCGACATGTGCATCCGGTCCTGGGCCCACATACCCCAGTCGTAGTACTCGTTGAAGCGCCAGTAGTCCACCAGCAGGGCGCCGTGGTCCCCCGCTATTCCCCGGACCAGCTCGTTGTAGATGGCGGTGCGTCCCCGCATGGTGCTGAAGACCTTGGAGCCGCGGGCGTCGAACCCAGTGAACATGACCACAGTGGCACCCGTGGCGCTCAGTTTGCGGATCCCGTCGTCGTACTCGGCGAGCAGGTCGTCGATGTCGATCCGCGGCCGAAGGATGTCGTTGGCTCCGGCATAGATGGTCACCAAGGTGGGTTGAAGTTCGACGGCGGCGTCCACCTGTTCGGCCATAATCTGGCGGAGTTTCCGGCCGCGGATGGCAAGGTTGGCGTAACCGAAGTCCGGGTTCGCTGCGGCGAGTTGCTCTGCCACCCGGTCGGCCCACCCGCGGACGCCGTTGGGCCGGGTGGCGTCCTCGTCGCCTACCCCTTCTGTGAAGGAGTCACCAAGGGCTACGTACCGGGCCGAAAAGTCCATAGCGTCAGTGTGCCATCAGTTGCTGGGAGCAACCAAGTGCTGTTCCGATCCGGGTTCGGTAATGACCGGCTGGCTGCGCCGGCCCGTTTGCAGTGGTCGCGCCATCCTGGACAGAGCCACCACTGTCCACCACAAAAGCATGACCAGCAGTGCGTTGCGTACCGTCAGCAGCAGGGCGGCCCCGGGATTCAGGGCATAAATCAGCTGTTTGTATAGCAACGGATAGACAAGGGTGGTGAGGACCGCAATCGCGCCGACGGAGATTGCGGGCACGGCCCATTTCCGTCCACTCATGGCAACGCCAACGCTCACCACAGCAACGAGCCACAACATGAACTGCGGGGAGCCCACCTTGTTGAACACGATCATGGCGGAGACCAAGGCCAGGGCGCCGACCATCAGGACTTCCTGGCGGGGAGCGCCCCGACGGACAGCGGCAAGGATGAGGATGGCGATGAGCAGCAGGCTGGCGGCAAGGAGGGGGTTCATCAAAGCACCCACGTGATCCGCCAGTTCGCCGCGGATTTCCATCGTCACGATCGCAAAGTTCGGATGCACAACAGTTCCGAGGCCCAGGACGGCCTGCCATAGTCCAGGGGTGGTCAGGGGAGCCTCAAGCTGCATACCCCGTTCGCCGTGCGCCTGGATGAAGCCAAGCAGGTTGCGGGCGCCTCCGCCGGCTAAAACTCCAGCCACCATGAATGCAGACACTGCTGCGCCAGCCAAAACAACCTTGAGCCATGCTTTGCTAGACAAGACCAGGGCGAGCACCACAGCCGCGGGCCAGACCTTGATCCAGGTCGCCACGGAAAGCACAGCGGAGGCTATCGCCGGGTGGCTGACTGCCAGTACCAGGCCGACTACCACTATGGGGGCGGATACGCCGTCCACCCGCGAGAAGCTGAGCGGACCCAGCACGGCGGTCAGGATGATCCATAAATACGCCGCTTGCCAGCCGAATTTGATTGCCGGGTGTACCAGGAGCGACGCCATGGCCCCTAAGTTCAGGACAGTGCACAAAAGAAACCACCCGAGCATGTACTGGCCTGGCCCAAAAACGCTGGCGGCAAGCATGGGGAACATTGCTCCGATCGGGTAAACCCAGGGAACGTCGACACCTTGCCAGGTCCCTTCGTCCAGGCCCAGGAAAGCCCAGTCGCGGTAAAGGCTGACGTCCTCGTACGTCTCCCCCGCCGCGATGCGCGGAGTGAGCAAGAGCAGGAACAGGAAGTGCATGGCGACAAAGGCGGCCAGGACGCTGCTTTTTCTAGCTAAGAAGTCGACCGGACCAGACTTTTGTGCGTACATGGAGAAGCTCTCTGTTCAGGGTTTGTAAGCGGGGAGAAGCTGGATTGCCGGTAACGTTCAGGATTCGCGGAGGATCCAGTGATCGTCATCCAGGCGGGCCACGATTTTCTCGCCGATCCTCGCCAGGTCCGCCACGTCCCGCTCCGTGAGCGCGTCGAGGAACTTCGCCCGGACAGCTTCCACATGTCCAGGTGCGAGCGCCACCAAGGTTGCCATGCCGGCGTCGGCCAGGTGCGCCGTGGTGACTCGTGCGTCTCCCGGGTGCGGCCTCCGCTCCAGCCAGCCGCGCTTCTCCAGCTTGGTGACCACATGGGACAGCCGTGACAATGAGGAACTGGTGCGGGCCGCAAGTTCGCTCATGGGGAGGAAACGTCCCTCGGCCTCGGAGAGCATCGCCATGACGTTGTAGTCGAACAGCGACACTTTGCCTGCGGCGTGCAGCTGGGTATCCAAGGCCGCCGGGAGCATGGTGTTGATGCTCAGGAGGGCCAGCCAGGCACGGCGTTCATCGGCGTTGAGCCAGCGCGGTTCGGTCATGTGCTCATTGTAGAAGCTGCAGGTGGTTGAGAGTTCAACTGACGCACGGGTGCGGTGGGCGCGTCCCGGTAGGCTGACCCTATGTTTGTTGTCTCGTTGACCTACAAGGTGCCCCAGGACATCGTGGATTACCACCGTGCGGCCCACATGGCCTGGGTCAAAGAAGCGTTCGACGCCGGCATCTTCCTTGCGTCCGGACGCCGGGTTCCTGCGGTGGGCGGCGTGCTGCTTTCAAGCGTGGACCGCGCCACCCTTGATGCATCGTTGGCCCGGGACCCTTTCTTCAGCAACGGTGTGGCCGAGTTCGAAATCATCGAATTCAAAGCCACCAGCGTGGCAAAAGGCTTCGAGAACCTGCTGGAAGCCTAGGTAGGACGGGCCTGCGCCGGCTGTTCCCCAGCAATTTTCTTCAGGCCGCCCTTCCGCGGCACCGTCACCGGCTCGGGCCAGCGCGGGCTGAGGGCATCACCCAAGGTAATGCCCCTGATCTTGCGTCCGAACAGTGGCAGGACCCAGTCATTGACCCAGCGGCGCTGGCGCCTCTCCCATTCGCGCAGGCTGGGCCTGGCGGGCGGGTCCCATTCCTTGGGCTTGATCTTGTGGGGAATACCCAGCTGATCCAGGACCTGTCCGGCCAGATACTTATGGCCTGCTTTAGACATGTGCAACCGGTCTGAATCCCACATGCGCCGGTCGTGGAAAGCGTCCAGGCACCAGTAGTCCACCAGGACGGCGCCGTACTTCGCAGCAATCTCCCGCACACCCTGGTTGTAGACAGTGTTCCGCTTCTTCAGGGGTTCCAGGAGGGCGGAGACCTTGACGTCGAACCCAGTGAACAGGACCAGCGTGGCACCAGTCCCGGCGAGGCTGGCTACCAGTTTTTCGTAGTCCTCCATCAGCGCCGCCATGTCTGTACCCAGGTCCAGGATGTCATTTCCGCCGGCGTACAACGTGACAAGCGTGGGCCGCATCGCCAGGGCGGGTTCGAGCTGTTCACCAATGATCTGCCGGAGCCGCTTGCTCCGTATGGCGAGGTTGGCGTACCTCCAGCCAGGCTCAGCCTTGGCCAGTTTCTCGGCTACCCGGTCTGCCCAGCCCCGCACGCCGTTGGGCAGGCGTTCGTCCCGGTCCCCCACGCCCTCCGTAAATGAGTCCCCCAAGGCGACAAAGACACGCCGCCCACTTGAGGGAAGCAAAGAATCAGCGCACACCCCGCCACCCTAGGCAACGAAGACAACGCCAGGGTTAACGGCAAGCGACAGGAAGTGAGAGAGGGTCTTGGAAGCGAGGCTAGAGCTCGGCCTTGCCCTGGCGCCAGTAACCCATGAACGCGACCTGCTTGCGGTCGATCCCAACGTCCCGCACGAGGTACCGCCGCATGTCCTTGATAACGGCCGCCTCCCCGGCGATCCAGGCGTAGAACGGCATGGCTCCAGCTGGCATGTCGGGGTTCTTGGTGGCCTCGATCTCGGCAGTCTCCATCCGCGCGGGAGTCTCCCAGAGGATGTCCACGTCCACATTGACGTCCTCGGGCTCCGGGCCTGCGCCGCCGTCGGACTCTTTGATGCCCACCCAGCCCGGAACGGGGACGGCCGCGCGCACTGCCTGCTGCAGCAGTTCGCCGTGCGGGCGGGAACGGCCGATCGCCGCGCCGCGGGCCAGCCAGGTGATCTCGACGTTGGCGTCCGTCTTGAGGTCAAGGAAGTCCCCTGCCTGCGGCACTTCCAGGAAGGCGTGGCCGGTCATATACGGCGGGAGGCTTTCCAGGATGGCCGAAATGGCGGGGACCGCGGTTTCGTCGCCTGCGAGCAGGACGCGCTGGGCCATGCCGGGCCGCCATTCGATGCCGCCATAGATCTCGGCGGTGTAGCACTGGGCGGCCCGGTTGTTGGGGCCGATGATGGTGATCGCATCGCCCGGCTTGGCGTTTTGGGCCCAGTTGGCGGCCGGACCTCCGTGGCCGTCTGCGTCGAAATGCATCACGAAATCGACGTCGATCTCCGGGTAGACCGAATCCAGGCGCGATTTCCGGACCGTGTAGGTCCGCATGGAGCCGCGCACGGCTGGGTCCATGGCCAACCATTCGCGGTACCAGCCCGCCTGCGTCATTTCGAAGGCCGGCAGGGGAAGCTCCGTGCCGTCCTCGGCCAGTGAAGGAATCATCAGCTTGATCCGCAGGTCCAGGGTGTCCCCGTTCACGCCGAAGTCACGCAGGCAGTATCCGCCGAAGGTGATCCGGCGGAAGTTGGGGCTCAGCTCTTCCACGGAAGAGACGGTGACTTCGAACGCCAGGGTCATGGGCTCGGTGGCGGCGACTTCGCGGGTTTTCATGAAACGAGCTCCAATTCGGTGGCGGTGGCGTGGTGACGGCCGATGGGAATGATCAGTGGCGTGCCGGAGACCGGATCAGGAATCACCCGGGACTCCAGGCCGAAGACGGTACGGACCAGCTCTTCGGTGACAACGGTGGTGGCGTCGCCCAAGGCCACCACTTCGCCACCTTTCATGGCGATCACGTGGTCCGCGTAGCGGGCGGCGAGGTTGAGGTCGTGCAGGACGATGGCCACCGTGGTGCCGCGCTTGCGGTTCAGGTCCGTGACCAGGTCCAGGACTTCCACTTGGTGGGCCAGGTCCAGGTACGTGGTGGGTTCATCCAGCAGCAGGACGTCGGTCTCCTGGGCCAGGGCCATCGCGATCCAGACGCGCTGGCGCTGGCCGCCGGAGAGTTCGTCGACGTTGCGCTCAGCGAGTTCAAGCGTTTCTGTGGCTTCCAGCGCCCGTTGCACCGCGAGATCATGGTGTGACAAGTCACCCGGGCTCCAGCTGCGGAAGAAGCCCTGGTGCGGGTAGCGCCCGCGGCCCACGAGGTCGCGCACGGCGATACCGTCCGGCGCCGTGGGATGCTGCGGCAGCAGCCCCAGGGTGCGCGCCAGTTCCCTGGCCGGGCGGGAGTGGATGTCCTTGCCGTCCAGCGTCACCACGCCGCCCGCCGGTTTGAGAAGGCGTGACAGGCCCCGCAGGAGCGTGGACTTGCCGCAGGCGTTGGCGCCCACGATCATGGTCACCTTCCCCTCCGGGATTTCCGCGGTGAGGCCGTCCACGACGCAGCGCTGGTCGTACTTCAGCGTGAGGTCCTGGGCGCTAAGAACCGCCATGTCAGGCATCCTTTCGGTTGGCCGTGACCAGGAGCCACAGCAGGAACGGGGCACCAAGCGCGCCGGTGATTACGCCGACGGGCAGCACGGTGCCGTCCAGCAGCAAGGGAGCTAGGTTGGCCGCAAAGTAGTCGGCGGCGAGGACAATCAGAGCGCCTACCAGGGCCGATGCCGGGAGGCTGGCTTTCCGGGTAAAGCGCCGGGCGATGGGACCGGCGAGGAAGGCGACGAACGAGACCGGGCCGGCGGCCGCCGTCGCCACCGCTGCAAGTCCGACGGCGGTGATCACCACGGCGAGGCGGGTGAACCCGACGCGGATACCCAGCCCGGCCGCGGCGTCGTCGCCGAGTTCCAGGATCCGGAGCGGTCCGGCGAGGGCGATGACGGCGGGGACCAGGACCAGGAGCGCCAGCGCCAGCATGCCGGCACGCTCCCAGTTGGCCGAATTGAGCGATCCGTTGAGCCACACGAGCGCGTCCGCTGCCGTGCGGATGTCCGCACGGGTCATCAGGAAGTTGACCACCGCGTGCAGGGCGGCGGCGATGCCCACTCCCGCAAGGATGAGGCGGCTGCCGGCGGCATTGCCGCGGTTGCCGCCGCCGGAACCCAGCGACGGTCCACGGGAGATGGCGTAGATGAGCGCCGCGATGCCCAGCGCGCCGCCGAGCGCCGCGCCGGACACTGCCGGCCCGGTGGCGCCGAAGACCACGATGGCAGTGACGGCTGCCGCGCTGGCGCCGTAGCTGATGCCGATCACATCGGGGCTGGCCAGCGGATTACGGAGCATGGTCTGGAACAGTCCGCCGGACAGGCCGAAGGCGGCGCCGATCATGATGCCGATGACCGCCCGGGGCAGTTTGTTCTCCATCACGATAAAACTGGCGCCCGGTATCCTTTCGCCGCCGGTGAGGTGGGCGATCAGGATCTTGAAAAAGTCCGGGACGGTCACGGTGTAACTGCCCAGCAGGATGGTTGCGGCGAACAGGAGGACGACGCCAAAGGCCAGGACGGCGGTCCGCCAGTGTTGCGCTATCAGTTTTGGTCGCTTAGACCCTGTTTTGGCAACCGGAAGTGATAGATCAACGGGGGGTTTGGTTTCGACGAGGTTCACAATCCTGCTCCCTTGCCGCGGCGGATCAGCCAGACGAAGACCGGCGCACCCACCAGGGCCGTCATGATGCCGGCCGGGACCTCGCCCGGGAGCAGCACCACGCGGCCGATGACGTCTGCACCCAGAAGCAGTGCCGGGGCCAGCACCAGGGAGAACGGCAGGATCCAGCGGTAGTCGGGACCGGTGAGCGACCGGACCGCGTGCGGAATGACCAGGCCAACGAAGCCGATGGGCCCGGCCAGCGCCGTCGCGGAGCCGCACAGCAGCACAATGCCCAGGGCCGTCACGGCCCGGCTCAGGCCAACCCGCTGGCCGAGGCCGCGGGCGATGTCGTCACCGAGAGCCAGGCTGTTCAGGACGCGGCCGGTGGCCAGAATGATGAGGGCCCCGACAGCCAGGAACGGCAAGCCCGGGAGCACCACGGACCATTCGCGGCCAGCGATCCCGCCGACCTGCCAGAAACGGAAGCGGTCCAGTGTGTCCTGGCTGGAGACGAGGATAACGCTCATGAGGGAGTACAGCCCGGCACTGAGGGCGGCCCCGGCGAGGGCCAGCTTGACCGGCGTCGCACCATCCCGGCCCATGGAGGCGATGAGATAAACCACGACGGCGGCGGCTGCGGCACCGACGAAGGCAAACCAGATGTAGCCGCTGAGGGAGGTGACGCCAAAAAGGTAGATCCCGGTGACTACCGCCAGCGCGGCTCCGGCGTTGACGCCCATGATGCCCGGATCCGCCAGCGGGTTGCGGGCGACGCCCTGCATGGCAGCGCCTGCAAGGCCCAGGGCGCCGCCGGCCAGGATGCCGAGGACGGTGCGCGGGATACGGGCGTGGACCACGGCGTGGTCGCCGTTGGCGGGGTCGAACTGCGTAAGGGCCTGCCATACGGTGGCCAGGGTCAGTCCACGGGCACCGATGGCCAGCGACGCGGCCGTTAGCAAAGCAAGTACGACGACGGCGGCCAGCAGCCAGGCGGTCTGCCTGGCTGCGAGGCGCGGGCGGGCGGCGTCGCGGTTCCGAGGGGTGAGGTCTCGGGCCTTCCGCGGCACCAAATCGCCGGGATGTCGCACCTCGGCGGGTGCCGCCGTCGTACTTTCCGTCATGGGACGGTGCTTACTTCACTGCATCCGCTGCAGTGGCCAACTGCGGCAGGAACGTGTCCAGGGACCACGGCAGGCTCAGCGGGGAGGAAGCCGAGATGGAGAGCGTCAGGGTGTTGTCCGAATCGGCAACCAGTGCGCCCTTCTGGATGGCCGGGATCTGGCCGAGCAGTGGGTCTGACTTGATGGAATCGGTGGTGGCGGCGTCCGGGACCCAGGTGACGAAGATGTCGGATTCGAGCTCGTTAGCCTTCTCTGCGGACCACGGGATGAAGAATTCCTTGGAGCCCTTCGAGTTCTCCTCGACAACGGAGGCCAGCTTCATGCCAATCTCGCTCAGGAAGCGGGGGCGGTTGTCGTTGGCGGTGTAGACGTTGACGCCCTCAGCCGATGCGGGCTCCAGGTTGCCGTAGATGAAGCTCTTGCCTTCGAGCTGCGGGTACTTGGAGACCTTTTCCTTGATGGTGGCCTCGGTGTCGGAGATGAGTTTGGTGGCTTCGGCTTCCTTGCCCAAGGCCTTGCCAATGATGGAAGTGGAATCCTGCCATGACGTTCCGTACGCAATCTCAGGATGGGCCACCACTGGGGCGATCTCGGTGAGCTTCTTGTAGTCCTCTTCGGTCAGGCCCGAGTAGGCGGCCAGGATGACGTCGGGGGTGAGCTTGGCGATCTCGGTGAAGTTGACGCCGTCTGCCTCGGAGAACTGGACCGGAGCCTTGTCCGAACCGAAGCCCGCACCGAGTTCCTGCAGGGCTGCGTCCTTCCACGGCGTGGAACCTTGCTCGTTGCCGCCCCATTCGTTCTTGGGGACGCCTACCGGGACAACTCCGAGGGCAATGGCAACGTCGTCGTTGACCCAGGAGACCGTAACAACGCGCTTGGGCTGTTCCTTGATGGTGGTCTCACCGAAGACGTGCTTGATGGTGACCGGGAACTGCGAGCTGCTGGAGCTGGAGGTGCTGGCGTCCGATGTGGAGGACGCGGGTCCGGTGGAGCAGGCGGAGAGGGTGAGTGCCGCTGCGGCGAGGACGGCCGTTGCCTTGCCGGCTGATTTGAACAGCGTGCGGCGCGTGGCATTGGGGCCGGAAAAGAGGGGGGAAGTCACGGAACTCCTTAGGTGAATGAAGCGAACCTAAGTAAGGCTAGCCTACCCTCCTCTGCATTACGCAAGGTTTGCGTAACTTAATTCGCCGACGTGACGAAGCACACAGCCGCTCACCGGAAACGCTCCCCACATAGCGTGAAGGAGCGCTCCGGGAAAGCGGCGGCTTAGCTTTGGGACATACTCAGCAGCAGCGCCTTGAGGGCTTGGCCTTCCGCGCTGGCGAGCCAGGCCTTGGCGGCATCGTCGCTGGCGAAGGGCTTATCGATGAATTCGACGTCGGCAACCAGCACGCGGTCGCCGACACGGATGATCCCATCCAGTGCCATCTCCGCCCCGGAAAGAGGCACCCCGGCCGTGAGGTGCATCCGGTATTTCGCAATGTCGTTGACGTTGTCAACGTAGAACGAGTAGTGGGCCGTGGGAGCAGGTTGCCCCTGCAGCCCGGGAACAGGCGCGGACTCGAAAACAGTCCTGGTCACGGGACTGGTCACACCGTCGGCGATCTGCCCGGTGTAGACGGTGGCCTGCTTGGCGCCGCCGGCGTCGTAAACCGTGGCCGTCCCCACGAACGGCGAGCCCGCCGCCTTGAAGAGCTCCACGCGCCAGTCCGCTGGGTGCTTGAAGGAGATTCCGTCCGGGAACGTATACGTCACCAGGGCCGCCGGCGCCGGGGCGGACGATGCTGGCTGCCCGCCCTCCGTTGTAGGACTTGCTGTGCTGCTGGGGTTTGGAGCCGTGCTCGCGGACGTCGTGGCCGTGCTCCCGGCTGCCGGCGTTCCGCCGCCGCCTGGTGAGGCACTTGCCATGCAGCCGGTAAGGGTGAGTGCGGCTGTGAATGCCAGGGCCGCGGTGAACGGTGCGCGAAATGCAGGGCGCATGATGGTGCCTTTCGTGAAGACGCCGGCAGGCTCGACAGGTGTAAGGCGGACCCAGCATTCCGCGATCACCCTTGGCGGAGCGTGGGGGCGAGTTGTGATGGTGCCCATAACCTTGGCACGCGGCTCCGGCCCTTCACCAGACTTCCAGCAATAAATCCATCGATTTGTTATAAAAACCTTTACCGGGTCACGATTAGCGCAAAACGATGTCCACCGGGTTGGCCTCCGACCGCCATTGACCCTCAGCACCGGGCCTTGGCCGGATCACCGGAGCGCTCAGCACGCCGGAACGGTTGGTGCGCTTGTCCCGCAGGATCTCCGTTACGGAGCCTAGGTGCCGCGACAGGTCGATCACGTTCTCCGGCGCCGCCAGCAGCAGCTGGAATCCGAATTCGTGCAGCGCCTTGATGCCCGCGCCAGCGAACTCCTCCGACGCCAGCACAAACGCCTCGTCCATCATCACCGTGCCGTATGTAGTGAACCCCTGCTCCGCAATGCCTAGCTGGTAGCTCAAGGCCGCAGCCATGATGAACGCCGTAAAGCGCTGCCGCTCGCCGCCGGACATGGAGCCGGTGTCGGCGTGCATGTAGACATCGGTCCGCTTGCCGCCCGTTTTGCCCAAAGCCCCGTCTGCCACCTCCCGGTGCTCCTTGCATTGGATAAACAGGTGGCCGCGAACGTCCAGCACCTCGGCACGCCAGCGCCGGTCCTCGGGGGTCTGCGAGCCCAGCCTCTTCACTAGTGTTTCCAGGGTCTTGTAGCGGGCAGTTAGCTCGGCGTCGTCCGCTCCATTTTCCGCGCCTGAACCCGGGCGGGCCGGACGCGTGTGCCGGGCCTTCAGGGCGTTCTGGATAGCGTCCTTGAACTGCTTGGCCGTGGCCGGCAGGGTCTGCTTGATGTCCAGTTCCAAGAAGCTGCCTTCATGGAAGTTGACCTCGGACAGGATCCCGTTGAGCGGCAGGATGCGGCTGGTAATGGAACGCCGTTCCTCATCCAGCAGGTGCAGCAGCGTGCTGAAGGACTCGTGTGTGCGCTGGTTGAAGAACTGCCGGAACTCAGTCTCCTGCGCGGGAAGGCCGTCACTGACGATGGCGTGGTAGCGCGATTCGAACTCCCCCGCTGCGCCGATTGACGTGCCGTGGTCCGCAGAGATTGCGGTCCCCCACTCACGGACGAAGCCTTCGAAGATCCGGGTCAGCCGCTCGGAGGTTGCCTGCCCGCGTGTCTCGGCGGCGTGCAACTCCCCCAACAGCGCAGTCCGGACGCGGTTGGCGAGGTTGTCCAGTTCATGCATTTCGGTGATGTCGCCGAAGTCCGTGAAGTACGGCTCCAGCGCCGTGACGGTAGCGTCCGACGGCGGCGCCTGCTCCAGGCGGGCCCGCGCGGCTTCCAGCAGTGAATCGGCGGCGCTAAGCTGCCGGTCGAGTGCCTTGTATTCGCTTTGCAGGACAGCCGCAGCTTCAGTGCTGGCCTGGTGTTTCTGCCGCGCCGCTTCGATGTTGGCGCGCAGCGGTTCCAGATCCGCCTGTGCTGCGAGGGCGTCCTTAAGCCGCTGTTCTATCCTGGTGAGTTCCTCTGCGGCGACTGCAGCCGATACCTGTTCCCAGGGGCGGTGGTCCTCCGCAATCAACCTCAGGGCATCGAGCTGCCGGCTCATGCCCTGATGCGACTCTTCTCGGCTCTGCGCCAGTTCGGCCGCCTTGGCCAGCTCCTGTTGCAGGTCCTCCACCTGGGCGGCCACGAGTTCCAGTTTGGCGGCGTTATCGAACCCGAGGACGTAGTCCTGGCGCCCGGTGAAACGGTCATCTTTTTCCACCGTGTGCCGGTTGCGCTTGACCACGCCGCCCAGGCTCAGGCCCTTGTCCAGGGTGGCCAGACTGTCGGCGTCCTCGACGCACGGATAGGCGAAATCGAGCGCGATCCGCTCCCGGATCCACTCCCCGGCGTCCGCCACCGCGCCGCTGGCGAGGATGTCCAGCTTGGTGAGCAGGTCGCCGTCGCACACGTCCTCAACGGCAAGCGCGCCGCCGGCGAGCGGCTTGGACACGTCCACGGCGCGCAGGGCGCCGCGCACCTTGTGGTCATTCAGGTAGCGGGTCACTGCGGCGAAGTATTCGCCGGGAACGAGGAGCGTGGTGGCGAGGTTCCGGAGTGCCCGCTCGGCGGCCGGCCGCCACTGCTCCTCCCCTTCGGCGAGGTCGATCAGTTCGCCTGCAAACGGCATCCGGTCTTCGGGAATGCCGGTAGCTGCGGCGATCGCCGCCCGGTTTTCAATGCTCGACGGCGGCAGCAGGGACTTGCGCGTCTTCAGCGACACCAGCTCCTGTTGGGCTGCAGCCAGCTCGCGTTTTTTCGTGGCGTGGCCGTCGAATGCCTCGAAGCGGAGTTCCTGCAGCGCCTGGGAGTCATCCTTGAGCTCGGCAGAGCGGGCGGCCGCCTGCTCGTGGGCCTGCTCCCAGCCCTTGGCCGTCCATTCAAGCTGCAGGCCGGCGTCGGACAGTGCCTTGCGGGCCGCTTCCTCCACCTGCTCACGGAGCCGGAGGCCAACGCGGGCGTTTTCCAGTGACTGCTCGATCGCGGAGATCGCGTTGCCGCCCTGGTTGTTGTAGTCGGCCTCAAGCTCGCGCAGTTCCTTGGCCAGCCCGTCGCGGACAGAACGTTCCGCGCCCAGTTCCTTGGCCTTGACCTGGGCCAGGTCCTTGAACCGGGCCAGCGTCTTCTGGTGGACCGTGACCGAGAGCTGCTGCCTATAGGCTTCGAACTCCTCGCCTGACAGCTCACGGAGCCGGTTGGCGTCCAGCAGCGACTGCGCGTACTCCTTGTTCAGTCCGGGTACCGGGGCCAGCTGGTCCCGCTGCTGCCGTACATCCTCCAGCCGCTGCCGGATGGACATCAGGTTGCTGAATTCCTCCACCACGTCATCCGCCGCGGCAAGGGTTGCCGGGGCGTCCAGGACCTGGTCGCGGAAAAACGTGTTCACGCTTCCGCCAAGGCCTTTGCCCGCCTGGATCACGCGGAGCAGTGGCAGGGCCTGGTCCGAACTGATGCCCAGTAGCCGGCGGAAACGCTCGGCGAATGCCTTGTGGACGTCGAAGATCTGCGCGTCCGGGAAGACGGTCTCCAGCGAGGCCTTGGCGAAGCGTTTCTCCGCGATGTCCTCGATGGCCGGCAAGTCCAGCGGCTTGCTGTCGATCAGGTAAAAGCGCCCCACACTGGACTCCGTGCCATTCTTGGGCAGGTCGAACAGCGCCGACACCGTGACGCGCGTACCAGCCGCGTTATCGAACGTCAGGGCGACGGCGGACCACGTGGCACCCGGCCGCTGGAAGGCACTGGCGGAGCCTTCGCCCACGGCCTTGTCACCCACCTTCCCGCGCATGTACGTGAACGTGGTCCTCTTGTCCTCCACCGCACCGCCGGCACGCTGGGCCGCTGCCTCATTGGAGCGCGGCCGGGCATCAAACACGCGCAGCATGGCATCAAACAGCGTGGACTTACCCACGCCGGAGTTACCCGTCAACAGGGTTCCGTTGCGGTCCACGTGCATCGTGTGCGCCCCATGGAACGTGCCCCAGTTGACCACCTGCACCAAGGCAAGGCGCATCTGGCCCGGATTCGTGAGCTCGCCCATCGGCAGCATGGATGCGATGCTCATGCTTCTACCGCCTCGGTGGTTCCGTGCGCACCCACGGACGACGCCGCCGATGCCGACCAGGGAGTGGCATCGGGCCTGTCGGAGCCGGGCGACTCGCTGCTTGCAGCGGAGTCGCCCGGCGGAGGGGCGGGGGCGGCATCGGCGTCGTCGTCCTCCGCACCCTCATCACCGTCGAGCTCTATCAGCGCTTCGGTACCCGTCGGGTCTGCTGTGGCTGCTACCAGGGCTTCGATTTGGGCCGGAATATCGCCGATGTTTTCGAAGGGCAGGGCAAGCGGGAGTGCGTTGGAGATGGTGTAGACGTCGTCCAGGCCGGTGGTAAGGAGCAGTTGACGGGCCAGGAGCTTGGTGATGGCGCGGGAGACCACGTCCGAATCCCTCAATGCGTCCTGCTGCCCGGCTGGCTGGTAGTGGGCCACGAGGTCTGCAATTTCTTCGCGCGTGATGGTGGGGTCCGTCTGGGCCGTGACGTGGCGGTCCAGCAGCAGCCGCAGGCGGAGCAGCACAATGGTTTCCACCCGGCTCAAGGCACGTTGCTGGCGGAGGATGCTGGAGCGTGTGCTGCCGCCGATGGCCTCCGGGTCCACCGGGCGCAGGACAGCGATCTTGCGTTCGTGGTCCAGCTGCAGGGTGAGGAAGAGTTCCGAGAGGCGGCTGCGCAGGATGAGCTGGTGATCCAGCAGGGTGGTCCACAGTTTTTCGTCCCGTCCGCCGTCGACATACGGGCCCTTGAGCAGCTTCACCAGGGCCTGGCGCACCTTCATCGACAGCACGCCGGTGTCGCCGGGGAACAGGGCCGCACCGTCCACAAACGTGTCCCTGGGTGTGACGGCGAAAGGTCGCTCTGCGTGCGGCGGGGCCTCGGCAAGGGTGGCTTCCTCCGCAACGGAAGGTGCCGCCGTCGTGGTTTCTTCAGTCATCGTCAATCCTTCTTGAGGGTAACCACCGGCAGGTATGCCTTGCGGGTGGTGCCGTCTATCTGTTCGTAGTCGAGGCCGTCCCAGGCGTCACGGTCAAAGGCCGCACCTTCCTGGAGGGCGTGCGAGAGGAGCGCCCGGATGGAGTTGATGTGCTGCTCCTCGGGCGGCAGCTGGGCCCAGGCCTCGGCCAGCGTGGCGGCACCGGCGGCAGCTGCCTTGATGGCCTCGGGCCGGGCCTTGCCCGTCCTCGGCGAGCGCACGCGGTCGGAGTCGCTGAACGCGATGGGGTCCGCGAGCTTGGGCGGCACGGCAAACTCGTCCGGATCATAGAGCTTGACCATGGCCAGCGATTCGAACCCCGCGTTGAACAGCACCGGACCGCGGACCAGGCCTGGCCGTTCACGTTCATAGGGCAGGGACCGGATAGCCTGCTCGGCCTCGCGCAGCACCTTCCGGAGCCGGACGGATTGGCGGAAGTCATCACTCTGGACGTACGTGTTCAGGCTTTCGCTGAGCTTGCCGTAGATCCGCTGTATCTGGCTGTGCTGGTGGCGGAGCTCGGCCACGAGGTTCTTAAGCGTTTCGCGGTCCTCCGCCGAGAGGTCGTCGGCGAACTGCCGGCTGAGCACCTCGCCGATTGCCGAACGGAAACGCAGCTGCTGCTGCGGGTCCTCCAGGAATGCGGTGAAGGAGCGGAACGTCCTGCCTTCGGGGCTTTGCCGGAGCCGCTTGTCGGCCTCAAGCACCTGGGCCATGGTGGCGCCTTTGCTGAGCGACTCCTCGATGATTTGGTTGCGGAGCTCGCCCACGAGCTCCTCGATCCGGTCACGCATCTTCTTGTAGTCGGCGGGCAGGCTCGCGGCCAGGTCCAGGATGTTACCGGCGGCCTCCACGGCTTCGTCGTCGTCCAGCAGGCCATCGAAATCGCCGGAGCTGATGTCCTGGATCAGTTGCTGGCGCTCACCGATCTCTTCCTCCAGGGATTCCAGCCGGGCGCTCTGGTCCGGGTTGGTCTCGTTGGCCAGCTTTTCCACGTCGCCCAGGAGCGTGCCCAGCCTGGAACCGTTCAGCGTGGACCGCTCGCTGGAGAGGCTGTCCAGGAATGCGAGCACGCGGGCGGCCGGCTCGGTGACCTCGTAGACGATCTGCCCCGATTGGTTGCGGCGGGTCAGGAAGTGCTTCCGGGTCCATTCGTCTGCGTATTTTTTTCCCGACGGCGCCCCGGCGGCACCGCCCAGCGCCGGCTCCTCGCGCCGCAACTGCTCAAGGAAGGAGTCGACGTCGGCATGGAACTCTTCGAGCTGAACCTGCGGGCGGGTGCGGGTAAAGGACGCCTGGAGCACGGCGATCACCCAGGGCGCGGAGCGCGTGAGTGCCCAGGCGGGTCCCTGGGTGAGGAGTTCGAGGTCCCTGAGCCGGGCACTGATCGCGTCAGCGGATGACCTGGCGGAGCGGGGCACGCACTCTCCTTCAGCTGATGGGGGATGGTTGGGCAGCGAGAATCGACGAAAGACGAAAACTGCCAACTACAAGGTTAACGCAGAGCCTTCCTACCCCTAACGGCAACCGTTCCGCGACCGCTCCGTGACCTACCTCCCGGTAGCATTGCGATCCCATATCAACCCGTTGTTGCTGGCGGGGCGGGTCTGGTTGGACTCGCCCCAAAGCCCCTACGCTCAGTGCTACTGATCCAACCGAAGCAATGGCGCAGCAGGGGGAAGAATGCAGTTCGACCTAAGTGCAGTGGAAACGGCCACCATGGTGTTCACCGGAACGCTGGTGATTGCCCTGGTCCTGGCAGCCTTCGTCCTGGCGGCAGGGTTCCTGGCCCTGGTCCTGGTCGGCGTCGGCAAACTCGGCTGGTTCCTCGCCTCCACCACGCTGCTGGCAGTGGTCCATGGCATCAATAACGGCTGGGACAGGCTGGTGCACCATGCGTCGGCAGTGGAGATTCCCGGGGACTTCCCGGGCCAGCCATCCCCTAGCACCGGAAGCTACCCGCGGGTAATATTGAGAGACAGCTAAAGGGTTCTCCAACCCGGCGGATCCATGGCTTGAACCGGCCATCCCGGGCAGAGGAGATACCCCATGAGCTCCGCCACTGACAGTCCCGCCGCCAGCGCTTTTGCCTCCGACGCCCCGGACGCGGATGTTCCCGTTGCCGCGAGCAACATCGGATCCGAAGCAACCGCGGCGGACGCCCGTGCAATAACCGAGGCAGCCCGCCAGACGGACTGGGATCGGCCAAGCTTCGCCAAGGGACTGTACCTGGGCAACTTCGACCTCAGCCTGGTCCACCCCTGGCCAACCGCCAAGGAGGACGACGTTGAACGCGGCGAAGCTTTCATGGCACGCCTCGAGGCCTACGCCCGCACGATGTCCGGCCGCGTGATAGAGCGCGAAGACAAGATTCCGGACGAATACCTCAAGGGACTGGCGGACCTCGGGGCCTTTGGCATGAAGATCCCGCAGGAATACGGCGGCTTGGGGTTGTCCTTGGTTTACTACGGCCGCGCCCTGGCCCTGCTGGGCAGCGTGCACCCCAGCATCGGGGCCCTCCTGTCCGCCCATCAGTCCATCGGCGTCCCCGAACCCGTGAAGGTATTCGGAACCCCGGAACAGAAACGGGAATACCTGCCGCGCTGCGCCGCCGGGGCCATTACCGCCTTCCTGTTGACGGAACCGGACGTGGGCAGCGATCCCGCCCGAATGGGCAGCACGGCAGTTCCCACGGACGACGGCGAGTCTTACATCCTGGACGGCGTGAAGCTTTGGACCACCAACGGCGTGATCGCCGAGCTGGTGGTGGTGATGGCCCTGGTGCCGGCCCACACCGACGCAGACGGCACCAAGCACAAGGGCGGCATCAGCGCCTTTGTGGTGGAAATGGACTCCCCCGGCATCACCGTGGAGAACCGCAACAGCTTCATGGGGCTGCGCGGCATCGAAAACGGAGTGACACGGTTCCATCAGGTGCGGGTGCCCGCGGCCAACCGCCTGGGACGTGAAGGCCAGGGACTGAAGATCGCGCTGACCACGCTGAACACCGGCCGGCTCTCCATTCCGGCCTTGTGCGTCGCGTCGGGCCGCTGGAGCCTGAAGATTGCCCGCGAGTGGTCCAATGCACGCACCCAGTGGGGCCAGCCGGTGGGAAAGCATGAAGCCGTGGGTAAGAAGATCGCCTTCATCGCAGCCACTGCTTTTGCCTTGGACGCAGTCTTTGAACTATCGGCCGAACTCGCCGACGCCGGGCAGAAGGACGTCAGGATCGAAGCCGCCCTGGCCAAGTTGTGGTCCACGGAGATCAGTTATCGGATTGCCGATGAACTCGTGCAGATCCGCGGTGGCCGGGGCTTCGAGACGGCAGAGTCACTGGAAGCCCGCGGCGAACGCGCGGTTCCAGCCGAGCAGCAACTGCGCGACCTCCGGATCAACCGGATTTTCGAGGGCTCATCGGAGATCATGAAACTCCTGATCGCCCGGGAAGCCGTGGACGCCCACCTGGCTGCGGCCGGCGACCTCGCATCGCTGGACGCAAGCCTGCAGGACAAGGCGAAGGCCGCCGTCGGAGCTTCCGGCTTCTATGCCCGGTGGCTGCCGAAGCTGGTGGCGGGCGCGGGAATGGACCCACGCTCCTACAGCGAGTTCGGACGTCTCGCCAAGCAGTTGCGCTTTGTGGAGCGGTCTTCGCGCAAGCTGGCCCGGCAGACCTTCTACGGTATGGGCCGCTGGCAGGCCAGGCTCGAGCACAAGCAGGCCTTCCTGGGCCGAATTGTTGATATCGGTGCGGAGCTTTACGCCATGGCAGCATGCTGTTCACGGGCCGAGATGATGCTCCACACCGCGCCTGAACGTGCAGCCAGTGCCTATGAGCTTGCTGAGGCGTACTGCGAGCAGGCCCGGGTCCGCGTCGAGGAGTATTTCGATCAGCTCTGGCGCAACACCGACGACGGCGACCACCACCTCTCGCGCAAGGTCCTGGCCGGGGACTACACGTGGCTTGAGGCCGGTGTCTTTGACCAGTCCGAGGGCACCGGGCCATGGATCGCGGACGCTACTCCCGGGGCCTCTACGAAGGAAAACCAGCACCGCCGATACCGCTAGCAACTAATAAGCACCCTTGTTATCGCAGGTCAGCGGTGGTTGAGTTGAGCCATGAGCAACCAAACGAACCCAGAGGACAGTCTTCCGCGGCGTGCCCGGAACGAGAATCTACGGAATGAGACTGCTCGTGATGAAACCTTCGCCGGCGGGCAGCCTACGCAGGCCTATCAACAGACGCCGCCAACGTACGGCGAGCGCGCATACGTAGCGGACACTGACGCAGCCGACACCACCGCGGCCTACCCGAGCGTGGCGGACCCGAACGTCACCGACCGGCAGACCGCCGTCGCGCGGGAAAAGGAAAAGTTCGGCGGAATCAAGGTGGGCTCCGCGTTCTTCGGCTGGCTGGCCGCCATGGGCATGGCCGTGCTGCTCACCGCGTTCGTGGCAGCAGCGGGCACCGCCGTGGGACTGGCCAACAACACAGACGTCAACGAGGCGGTCAACCAGGTGGCAACCAACGGCACGGTGGGGCTGGTGGGCATCATCGTCCTGCTGGTGATCTTGTTCGCTTCGTACTATTCCGGCGGGTACGTGGCAGGCCGGATGGCACGGTTCAACGGCGCCAAACAGGGTTTCATGGTGTGGATCTGGGCCCTTATTGCCGCCGTCGTCATCGCTATCCTTGGCCTGGTTGCCGGACAGCAGTTCAACGTCCTGGCCAACCTGAACACCTTCCCGCGGATCCCCATCAACGAAGGCGAACTGACTATCACCAGCATCATTGCCGCCGTGGTGGTGGCTTTGGTGGCGCTCGTTGGTGCCGTCCTGGGCGGCCTGGCGGGCATGCATTTCCACCGCAAGGTGGACAGGGCAGGCTTCACCCCGGACGAAACGTACAGCGAGGGCTAGGCAAGGAGCACAGCATCTACGTAGTACCAGCGGCGGTTCTCGCGCACGAAACGGCTGGTTTCGTGGTGGACTCCGCGTACGCCGTCGTGCCTGAAATGGGCTTTGAACTCCACGGTCCCCGCCGTGTCCAGCGGTCCGCCCTGGCTCGTGGAGACGATATCGAGGCGGCGCCATTCCATGGCGGGGTCCAGTTCCAGCTCCGACGGCGCGGTGTCAGGATGCCAGGTGCGCATGAGGTAGGCGGCGTCGAGCAGGACAAACGCGCTGTACCGGGACCGCATCAACTGCTCGGCGGTGGCGGCCTCGGACTGGCCGGTATGGAACCGCCCGCAGCACTGCGCGTACTCCTCACCCGACAAGCAGAAACAACGTCGTGCGGCGGCTGGATTCTCGGGCATGATGCTCCTGTCAGGCTGGTCCGGGCCCGCAGTCCACAGGGCTTTTGGGGTCTCCTTCCGACTATAGGCGGCTGCGGCCTTGTCATATCCGGTAACAGGTTTGAAACAACACCGGACGCACCCCTTCCTGCGGCGCGACAGGCCTCAAATAGTCCGTAAGGTAGTGGAGGGGCTGTTGCCCGTGGTGATGAGTGCCGGCACGGACTCCGCTGCTGGCAGATAGGAGAGGTGACGTGGGAGATTCAACGACGCTCGCTCTGAACCTGACCTTTTTTGGCACGCTCGGCCTCGCGTTCCTGATGTTTCTTGGCCTCTTCCTCCTGGTGGTAGCCACCCTTGTTCTGGCGGGGGTGGGCCGGCTGGTCGCCCTGATGGTCATGGTCCTCTTAGGCAAGCTTCCCCGGCATGAAACCTTGCCGCTCGTCCGCCTGACCGGGGCATCGGGGACGGCATCATCGGCTTCGGCCGCGGATGCGGCAATGCCAGGTCACGACGACGGCGCTGCCGCCACCTCCCCCGCGAAAACGGCGAGCGCCGGGGTGCTTCGCGCCAAAGCCGCTTCCCTGCAGACGAAGACGCGGACAAAGACCGGCGCTGCCGTGTCGGCCGCACGCACCCACGGGAGTGCCGCCGTCGCCACCCTGAGGGCGCCGCGCGACTGGCGCAAGGTGCTGCGCGACGCGCGCACTGCCCTGAAACCGTCCGAATTCAAGCCGCGGTTCCAACACGCCGTCGAACACCACCCGCTGCTCACGGCCGCACGCCGTGTACCGCCGGTGCTGGCAGAAGACTGGGCCGCGGCCGTCGCGGAAGCCGATGCCCGGGCCCTTGCGCGCGCACGCGCCGCCGCACCGCAAATCAAGGTCTCCGTCCGTGACCTGCCGGATCCCGGAGTGCCCGCAGAGAAAGTAGTGGCCGTGGCTCCGCTGGTGGAGTCGGCACTGCACCAGGACCACCCGGCGCGGGATGTACCGCGGTCCTTCAAGAAGCCCTCCGCCGCTCCGCCACTTTCCCCTTTGGATACCGGCTCCCTCGTGTCACTCTCCGCCCACGCCAAGGTCATTAAAGGCAAGCTGCCCGCCGACCGGCGTTGAGGGAGGCCGGGCGCCACGCCCGCCGAAGGCATTCTGACGGGCCCCGACCTCAGCGCGGTCTTCACAAACCGTCATCACCGCCGGCCGCGTTACCCCGTGCTACGAAAAGCGAAGCTGTATGGCGCTTTCCCGCGGCACGGCGCGGAATTTGTGTAGCGTCGTGACGATCCACAGCAATCCGCCGTGGGAAATCGACCGTGAGGAGCAGGGGATGAGCCTCAGCGAACTTCGTGTGTTCGGGCGGTCCGGCACGCCGATCAGCCCGCTCACGCTGGGCACCATGAACTTTGGCGAGGGACCTGGCGGCGTACCTGGCGGCCCGCCCACCGGAGCAGACGAAGGCATCCGTATCATCCAGGCCGCCCTGGACGCTGGCATCACTGCGGTAGACACCGCCGACGTCTACTCCCAGGGAGAGTCCGAACAGGTGGTGGGCCGTGCACTCCGCGGCCGGCGCGACGACGTCTTCCTCGCCACCAAGTTCCACGGCCAGATGAGCGCCAACCCCGCGCACTCGGGGAATTCCCGGCGCTGGATCATGCAGGCCGTGGAGGGCAGCCTCCGACGGCTCCAGACGGACCGGATCGACCTGTACCAGGCGCATCGGCCGGACTACAACACCGACGTGTTGGAGACCATCACCGCCCTGAACGACCTCATCCGGCAAGGCAAGATCCTTTACTACGGCACCTCGGTGTTCACGCCTGCACAGTTGGTGGAGGCACAGTGGCTTGCCACCACCAACCACCTCATCCCGCCGGTGGGCAACCAGGTGCCCTATTCCATGCTGGTGCGCGGCAACGAGCGCGACGTACTCCCCATCTCCCAGCAGTACGGGCTCGGCGTGCTTGCGTACGGACCACTGGCCGGGGGCTGGCTCTCCGGGGACTTCGTGCTGGATGCCGGCAAACCCCCGGCACGGGTGCATTCCCTGCCGGGCCGCTACGACATTTCCGGGCCTGCCAGTGAACGGAAGTTGCTGGCGTCGGATGCGCTGGCGCGGCTCGCGGACAAGCTGGAGATCTCCGTGGTGGAACTGGCCATCGGCTTTGCGCTGAACCACCCGGCCATCAGCAGCGTGATCATCGGCCCACGGACCGAGGAGCACCTTCACGCCTACCTCAAGGCAGCAGACACCCTGCTGGGCGAATCCGTGCTGGACGCGATCGACGAGTTGGTGCCTCCGGGAACCAACTTCGTGGAACGCGATGCCGGCGCGATCGTCCCGTCTCTGGAGTACGCGGAGCTCAGGCGCCGCTGAGGCGCCGAGGCGCCGGCATCGCCGTCGTGGTTTTTGGAAAGCCCTTTCCGTGAGCCGCCATCTCCGCTAGCCTGAAGACCATGGAATTCAGATACCTCGGAAACAGCGGCTTCAAAGTCTCGGAAATCACCTTCGGCAACTGGCTGACCCACGGCTCGCAGGTAGAGAACGACGTCGCCACCCAGTGCGTGCGGGCAGCGCTCGACGCCGGCATCAGCACCTTCGACACCGCGGACGTCTACGCCAACACGGCCGCGGAAACCGTCCTCGGCGAGGCGCTTAAGGGCGAGCGCCGCGAGTCCCTGGAGATCTTCACGAAGGTCTACGGCCCCACCGGCCCCAAGGGCAAGAACGATCTGGGCCTGTCCCGCAAGCACATCATGGAGTCCATCAACGGCTCGCTCCAAAGGCTCCAGACGGACTACGTTGACCTTTACCAGGCCCACCGCTACGACTTCGAGACGCCGCTGGAAGAGACCATGCAGGCATTCGCGGACATCGTGCGGCAGGGCAAGGCGCTGTACATCGGCGTGAGCGAGTGGACGGCCGAACAGCTCCGCGAAGGCCACGCATTGTCCCGGGAACTGGGCTTCCAGCTGATCTCCAACCAGCCGCAGTACTCCATGCTCTGGCGGGTCATTGAGGCAGAGGTTGTGCCGGCGTCGGAAGAACTGGGCGTGTCCCAGATCGTCTGGTCCCCCATGGCGCAGGGCGTGCTGAGCGGAAAGTACCTTCCGGGCCAGCCTGCCCCCGAAGGCAGCCGTGCCACGGACGACAAGGGCGGCGCCAAGATGATCCAGCGCTGGATGCGCGACGACGTGCTTGCCGGCGTCCAGAAGCTCAAGCCGATCGCCGCGGAAGCTGGTCTCTCCATGCCGCAGCTCGCGGTGGCCTGGGTCCTGCAGAACCCGAACGTCGCCTCGGCCATCGTGGGCGCATCCCGCCCGGAGCAGATCGCGGACAGCGTGGCCGCCGCAGGCGTGGTCCTCGAGCCGGAGGTCCTGAAGAACATCGACGACGCGATCGGATCCCTCGCCGAACGCGATCCGGCGGAGACCAAGTCGCCCGCGGCCCGCGAAGCCTAAGCGGCCGGGAACTGCCGTTGACTGGGCCGTCCGCCCGGGCGTAAACCTGTCAGAGGGGGACCCTCCAGCCTCATCGAGCAGAATCGTACGGCCATGAAGCAGATCTACCGGCAACGCCAGTCAGCCCGCCCCGCGCCGCAGGCCGGCGCGCCCACGTCGGGGCCGTTGACCCCCGAGGAGCTCCAGTTGGCTGCGCGGAACCATTCGATGCCGCTCGAGGCGCTGCGCCGTGACATCACGCCACCCGGCCTCCACTATGTCCTCACGCATTTCGACATCCCCGACCTTGAGGCCGCCTCCTGGCACCTGCAGGTCAAGGGTGCTGTGGAGCGGTCACTGGAGCTTAGCCTGGCAGCGCTCAGGAAGGACCCGGCCATCACCCTTCCGGTCACGCTTGAGTGTGCGGGCAATGGCAGGTCCCTGCTCAAGCCACGTCCGCTGAGCCAGCCCTGGATCATGGAAGGAGTGGGGACAGCGGAGTGGACCGGGGTGCCCTTGGCCTACCTGCTCGCGAAGGCCGGCGTGCTGCCCGAGGCCGTGGAAGTGGTGTTCACCGGGGCCGACGCCGGCATCCAGGGCGGCGTCCGGCACCACTACGCACGGAGCCTTCCGATCCGCGAGGCAATGCGTCCCGACGTCGTGCTCGCCTACCGTATGAACGGCACCGACCTGCCGCCGCAGCACGGCTACCCCCTCCGCCTAGTGGTACCGGGCTGGTACGGCATGACCAGCGTCAAGTGGCTGGAGTCCATCGATGTGGTGACGCACCCGTTCACTGGGTTCCAGCAGCAGCCGGCGTACCGGTACCAGGACAACGCGGACGACGCCGGCACACCGGTTTCGCGGATCAGGGTCCGTTCGCTGATGGTTCCGCCGGGCATACCGGATTTCTTCACGCGCCGCCGGGTGCTCACGCACGGGCCGGTGATGCTTCAGGGCAGGGCCTGGTCCGGCCAGGGTGCAGTGACCGGTGTTGAGGTGGGGATCGACGGCAAGTGGGTGGCCGCCCAGCTCGAAAAGCCGGCCGGGCCCTTTGCCTGGTGCAAGTGGACGCTGCCGTGGGTGGCTGATCCGGGCGAACACGAGTTGGCCTGCCGGGCCACGGACGCCACCGGAGCCACCCAGCCACTTGAGCAAAACTGGAATTATCAGGGGATGGGCAACAACGTGGTGCAGCGGGTACACGTCACCGTCGACTAAGCGGGCTGGCGTGAACGGCTGGCGGGAGCAGGGAAGATTCGCACAAGATCCACGCCGTATACTCAGTGCCAGCCATGACCATCCTTCCTTCCTCACCCGCCAGCGTCCGCATCGATGCGTGGCTGTGGGCGATCCGCGCCTACAAGACACGTTCTGCCGCCACTGCCGCCTGCCGCGCGGGCCACGTTCGGCTGAACGGCAGTCCCGCAAAAGCATCTGCAACCCTGGTCACAGGCGACACCGTCACCGTCCGGATGTCCGGCTACGAACGGATTCTAGAGGTCCGGCGCCTGATCGCCAAGCGCGTCGGCGCCGAGCCGGCGTCCCATTGCTTCACTGATCACACTCCGCCGCGTCCCATTGCCCCGGCCCTTGGCCTCCCGCAGCGGGACCGTGGTGCTGGGCGCCCCACCAAGAAGGACCGCCGCGAGATGGAGCGGCTCCGGGGCGACGCCACGTAGTCCCACGGCCGGGTCGGCGGTGATGGGCAGCGCTGCCCATCGGTCAATGCGAGCCGAATGGCTAGGCTGGTAGGCGGGCCGGGGACAGGCCCGGCGCTTGGGTTGGACAAATGCAGCTGCGAGCGCAGGTGGGCCGCGAATCTAGGGGAATCATGGGGACTGCTGCGAAACCGTTCAGGGTCAACGGTCATCCGCGCGTCAAGGCCGGGCTGGGCTGGCGCGCAGGAGATCCCTACTCCATCGGAGAGCGGACCGACGGCCAATGCTCTCTTCGCCTGCCAACACTGCGCAGCGACGGCGACATAGTGGGAGCCTCGGAAGAGTTCCAAAAGGTCACGGACGCCATCAACCCTGTCCTGGAACCAAACGGCTTCAGCCCCGTCTCAGTTCTCGACGAGGGCTCCCAGGGTGGTGGTCAGTCACGTCGGGCAACGCCCAGGGAGCGAGGGTGCGTATTTTCGGACGGACCTGGGTCGAGTTGGCGTTCAGCGTTCCAGTCGAATCGGAAACCTGCGCCGCCGGCGAACTTATAGGGCTGGCTCCATGACCGAACTCATTCTGGCCTCCATCCGCCAGCCTGGCGAGGATACCGTCTCTGACCTGCACATCGCTGAGGGCGTGGTGACCCGGGTCAGTGCCGGCGGCGGAATCCCGCGCGGCGCGCGTGGTCCACCTGGACGGGCGCTATGTCATTCCGGGGCTCTGGGACGAGCACGTCCATATGACCCAGTGGGCGCTGCACTCAAACAGGCTGGACCTGTCCGCCGCGGCGTCCGCGCACGAGGCCGCCGCCGCCGTCGGACTTTATGTTCATCACGCCGATCCGTCGGTCACCAGCGTGGGGGTGGGCTTCCGCGACGCCCTGTGGCCCGACGTCCCCACGCTGGAAATGCTCGACGCCGCCACAGGGAACCAGCCCACCGCACTGATCAGCCACGACCTGCATTGTGTCTGGCTGAACAGCGCTGCTGCCCGGCGATATGGGGTGGAGGTTGACGCCGGTGGCCTGCTCCGGGAGGAACCTGCCTTTGCCGTCACCCGCGATCTGGGCAAACTTCCCGATTCACTGGTGGACGGCTGGGTCCGCGATGCCGCCCGGGCAGCTGCAGCCCGGGGCGTCGTGGGCGTCGTTGATTTCGAGATGACCTGGAACCGTGACGTCTGGCTGCGGCGCATCGCTGATGGCTTCGATGCCGTCCGCGTGGACGCCGGCGTCTACCCCAAGGACCTGGAGCGGGCACGCAACGATGGCATGCGCACAGGATTGGAGCTCGACGGCGGCAGGGGGCTCCTGCGGGTCGGCCCGCTGAAAGTCCTCATCGACGGTTCGCTGAATACCCGGACGGCTTTTTGTTCGGATCCGTACCCCGACGGCAGCTACGGGCTGCTGACCGTCAGCGAAGGCGAGTTACTATCCCTGCTTCGGCGTGGGCGGGAGTACGGTTTTGTCCCGGCGGTCCATGCCATCGGCGACGCCGCCAACCGTGTGGCCCTGGATGCGTTTGAGCGCGCGGGGATCGGTGGCCGAATTGAGCACGCGCAGTTTGTCGGGGCGGAGGATCTGGCGCGCTTTGGGTCCCTGGGGGTTACTGCCAGCGTGCAGCCGGTCCATGCACTGGATGATCGCGACGCCGCAGAGTCCAACTGGAGCGGCCGTACGCAGCGGGCCTTTCCGCTGAGGTCGCTCCTCGACGCAGGGGCCACGTTGGCGCTGGGTTCGGATGCACCGGTTGCCCCGCTGGATCCGTGGGCCGGGATGTCGGCGGCCACCACCAGGTCCCGGCAGGACGGCCGCGGGCCCTGGTATCCCCAGGAATGCATCAGCAGAAGGCAGGCGCTGGTGGCCTCCGCGAGGGGCAGCAGCCGGATCCGGGTGGGGGACCTGGCGGACCTGGTGGTGCTCGACGCCGATCCGCTGGCTGTCTCCGACGCGGAATTCGGCGCCCTACCAGTTGCGGCAACGCTGCTGGCGGGCCGCTTCACGTACGACGGCGGCCTGGCTTAGTTCCTGGTCCGGGCCTGGATGAGGTTCGCGAACGGCAGCCGCCCAAACTCCGCCACAAAGTCCGCGTGGAGCCTGGCTTCGGTGCTGTTCACTTGGTCGGTGGGGACCTCTTTCCAGGCGATGACCAGCGAGTCGGGTGCCGCGAGCTGCCACACCAGCCGGCCGTCCCAGTGGCCCGGCGGCTTACCCTTGCCGAAGTCAAGGAACTCCTGGATCTGCCGGCGGAGTCCACGGTTTCCCTTGCTGCCGGGACCCGCCTTGCCGAGATAGAGGACGTCGGCGTCCGGAACCCACTCCGCAGCCAATGCAGGTTCCGGTAGCGAGGGGTCCTTCTTTTTGAAGATGCCGGCCGTGCTCTTTTTCAGGAACCTCGGCTCGAAGCCGTCCGGTCGGAGCACGGCGAAGACTCCCGTGCCCTGCGGGATCCGCATGATCTCGAGGCTGCCGACCGCCCTGAATCCTGCGAACCCCTCGGCCCTAAGGGATGCCCTGCTGACCATGGCGACGGTTCCTTAAGTCGGGGAGGCCCGCGGTGTGGGGATGCCTTTCCATTGTTCCCCAACGCGGCACCATCCTTGAACTCAAGGGAATAGAATAATTCCCGCCCGCGCAGCCCCACGTCCAAAAGCGTAGAGTGGCCTAAGACGCCTGATTCTGGACGCCGTGCTGCTGAGGGAGAAACCGTGACGATTGACTGGGACGAAAAAAAGGCCCTGCTACAGGAACCGAACATCGCGGCCGTGACGCAGCTTTGTGACGAACTGATGGAAAAGAAGCCAGGGTCCATCGTCCCGTACATCGACCCCGTCCACGACGAGGACGAATGCCGGATCGTGAGCCTCCAGGTCAGCCCGGGCAAAGGCACGGAATCCGGGTTCGTCTCCCATTACAACGACGACGAAGCCGCCCGCCGCGCTACCCAGATCTACGAACTCGCTGAACTTGACCCCCGCTATGTGATGCCCTGGAACGCCTACCCGTGGGTGCGCGACCCCGATCTCCCCACCGCGCTCAACGTCCAGGAAAAGACCGACGGTCTGCGTCCCTTCCGCCAGTTCCTCAAAATCAACTCCCGTGTTTCGGCCATCATCGCCCACGGCACCGATGCCTCCACGTTCCTGACCCTCTTCGAGAAGACCTACCACTCATCCCTGAAGAACAGCGGCATCAAGATCTACAAGGCCAGCGCGCTCGGCGGGCGGGCCTTTGCTGTTTCTGAAGCCAAGCAGGAAGAGCTGCTCACGAAGAGCGTCGAGGTCTACAAGGACGCCATGCAGCGCGCAGGCATCCAGCACCTCTAGCCAGCCGGGAACGCACGACGGCGTGATCCCCTGTGGTGCGAGCCACTGCGGTGTAGGTTGGACCAATGGAAGTGCTCGACTGGTTGCTCGACTCCGATCCCTCCATCCGCTGGCAGGTCCTGCGTGACCTCGTTGATGCCCCCGCCCGGGAGGTTGCCGCCGAACGGGACCGTGTTGCCACATCCGGTTGGGGCGCCCGGCTCCTTGCACTGCAGGGCACCGACGGACAATGGGACGGCGGCACATACTGGCCGGCGCAGGACGATGACCCGGACAGCCAGCCGTGGACCGCAACCACCTACAGCCTCCTGCTGCTGCGCGGGTTCGGCCTGGACCCTGCCAGCCCTGAAGCCCGGCAGGCAATCAGCCTGGTCCGCGACAACAGCCGCTGGGAGGAAGGCAACCAGCCTTTCTTCGATGGCGAGGTGGAGCCCTGCATCAACGGCATGGTCGTAGCCCTCGGCGCCTACTTCGGTGAGAACGTGGACCCGGTGGTGGAGCGGCTGGTTCGGGAACAGCTCTCGGACGGCGGCTGGAACTGCGAGGCCGAGAGAGGTTCCACACGCTCGTCCTTCCACACCACCATCTGCGTGCTTGAGGGGCTTCTTGAGCACGAACGTTCCACCGGCGGGACCTCCCTATCGCGGCAAGCACGGCAGCGGGGCGAAGAATACCTCCTGGCCCGAAGCCTGCTGAGGCGAAAGAGCAATGGTGAGCTAATCAACGGTCACTGGCTCCAGTTCTCCTACCCCACCCGCTGGTTCTACGACGTGCTCCGCGGGTTGGACTACTTCCGGGCTGCTGGCGGCGCTCCCGACAAACGGCTGGAAGAAGCCGTGGAGGTAGTCCGCTCCAAGCGGCAACCAAACGGCCGGTGGCTGCTGGAGAACACCCACGCGGGCAAGGTCCACTTCCAGCTGGAGGACGGCGACGGGAATCCCAGCCGTTGGAACACCCTCCGCGCCCTGCGGACACTCAGGTGGTACGACGGGCCGTGACGATGCGCCACCCTGACCCGCTTAGCCCTCGAGCAACCTTCGGCGGTGCTTCAACTCCTTGACCCACGCCCGGGTGACCATGTCGGGGAATGGCGAGCCGCCGTCGTCGTTGTTTCCCGGGCCCCCTACACCGGCGAAGGCGGTGCCCGCCTCCAGGTCTGCGATCAACGGGCCTGACGCTTTCAGGGCCAGTTCCACCACCTGGACCGCTGTGCGGTCCGAGAGCCCCAGTGCCGTGGCCCAGCCCAGGAAGTGCCGTCGCGAAATCCCGCTCCGCTTTCCCGCCAACGTCAGCGCCAGGGTTTTATCGCCGTACACCACGGTGGAGGGGATGTCGTAGACCGGGGCGATGGTCCACTCGCCGTGCGGCTGCTGAACCATCGAGACATTCTTGGCGTGGAGGTCGCCGTTGCCGCTGAGCCACGCAAACGCGCCCTGGATGGCCAGGTTCCTCAGGGCGGGCAGGGGCGCCGAACAGTAGTCCGCAAGCGCCTGGCACACATGGCCATAGCCCACGTTGTACTTGTCCGCCGGATAGAGCTTGAGCACCTGCGCCCCGTCCTCCACAGCCAGTCGCCGCACCTCGTCCGGACCGCCGCCCGCGATGGGCACCCGGTCGAAACGCTCCACCAGCAGGCCCGGCCGGCCCGCTACGTCCCGGATCAGTTGCACCCGGCTGAGCGGGACCCGCAGTTTGGCGGCGTACCGGAACATCACCAGCTCGTTTTCCACCACGTGCGGAAACTCCGGGGCATTGAGCTTGAGGATAAACCGCCTCCCGGCGCTGGCCACGGGGAGCGAGATCATGCCGGCCGAGAGCTTGTCCTGCACGCCTGCCAACGCGACAGGGTCGATCAGGTCCGGGTCGCCCAGCAGCTGGTCGAAGTCCACCGGCAGCTTCGGATCCAGCTGGACGGCGTGCTCGTCCGGGTCCAGCGGTTCGCCGTGGCCAACAATCTGGACGTCGCCCACCGGATTGCCGCCGGCAGCGATGAGCAGCGAGAGGTCGTCGTCGGCGCTTGTCTTGATGGAGCGCCGGAGCGCGTTGAGCCGGCGGCCCTCCGGCAGCAGCCCGGTGAAATAGGGCGGCGCCGCTCCTGCCGCCGATAGGACGGGGACGCTGGTGAGCGGCAGGGAACTGGCGACGGCGGGTCCCCCGGACGCGAGGTACGCCGGCAGATAGCTGAACCGCGTGCCGCCGTCGTGCCGTTCCAGCCGCGCGGCAAGCACACCGGCCTTATAGATATCGGCAATGCGGTGTTTCATGGCGCTGGTTCTTGTTCCCTGGCGGTGCCGCTGAGCGCGCGGGCGGCCTGGCTGGTTCTGGTGGCCAGTTGCAGCTCCAGCCCCAGGGTTTCGAGCAGGGCGGTCAGGGAATCCAGCTGAATACTCGGCTTGCCCTGTTCAACAAACCGGACAAAACGCTCTGATACACCTGCCATGTCCGCGAGATCCTGCTGGGTGAGGCGCATGCCTATACGGCGCGAGCGGACCTCTCTGGCCAAGTGATCGCTGATCGATGCCGCCATAACCCTCCCATAGGTACGATCGTGCCGATTCAATGTCCTGCAAAGAGCCTACGCCGATACTTTCCCAGGGGAAAGGGCGCAACCGGCACGAACGTGCCGCTGGTTTATACATCCGCAGGTGAGCCACGCTCGGATCTTGACACCCCCTTGTGACCCGTGCCATATTTTAAGCGTGAACCTGTCAGACAGCCGGACAGCAGGACAGCCTGCCGAGTCCGCCGCGGAGCCAATGGCCCCGGGCACCAGCGCCATCCCGCGCCTGCCCCAGCCTCTCGCCCGGCTCAGCGCTGCCGAAGCAGTGTTCAACGCCATTCGGAGCGACATCGAATCAGGGCAGGTTCCGGTCGGCGGCAAACTGAGCTCGGAGGCCATGCTCTCGCAGCAGTACGGCGTCAGCCGCTCAGTCATCCGGGAAGCCCTGCGCTCCTGCACCGCGCTGGGGCTGACCGTTACCAAGACGGGCAAGGGCACCTTTGTAGTGGCCGACAAGGTAGCCAACGACCTCACGCTGGGCCAGTACTCCGCCCGGGACCTCACCGAGGCCCGTCCGCATATCGAGGTCCCTGCAGCAGGATTGGCCGCCGAGCGTCGGAGTGAGGAAGAACTGGAGACCCTGCGGCACATTGTCGAAGCAATGACCGCTGAAACGGACCCGGAATCATGGGTTGCCCTGGACTCCAGCTTCCACGAAGCCATCGCCCGCGCCAGCGGCAACAAAGTGTTCGCCAGCGTCGTCGCCGATATCCGGGGCGCCCTGGCGTTCCAGTCAGAAACGCTGAACATGGTGGCCGACCGCCAGCACGCGTCGGACATCGAACACCAGCACATCCTCGCCGCGATCGAGGCGGGCTCCGCTGACGCCGCGAGCACAGCAATGGCCGAACACCTGCGCGCCGTCGGCGTTGCCCTCGATTCCATCCTCAATAAATAACCGCGTCAACAAGTACCAGCCACCCCAAGGACTTCATGCCAGCCCCCGCCATGCCCGCTGCCCACACCGCTGCCCCCGGCACCGCCGAAGCAGCATCCGGCACACTTCCGCAGCACGCTCCCCTGGTGGTCGCCACCCGCGGCGGCCTGGTGGAGAGCGTCCATTACGGCTCGGCTATTGCCACGGCACCGGACGGCTCAACCGTGGCAACGGCGGGCAATCCCTTGGCACCGTTCTACCCGCGCTCTTCCCTTAAGCCCCTGCAGGCCGTGGCCATGGTCCGCGCCGGCCTTAACCTCCCCGCCGACCTGCTGGCCCTGTCCGCAGCGAGCCACTCCGGCGCTGCCATTCACCGCGGCGGCACCCAGCGCATCCTCGCTATGCACGGGCTCACTACCCGCGACCTGGAGAACAGCACAGACCTCCCCTATGGCAGCACAGAGCGCGAGGACTGGCTGCGATCCGGTTTCCACGCCACCCAGCTGACCCAAAACTGCTCCGGCAAGCATGCCGCCATGGCTGCCACCTGCGTCATCAACGGCTGGCCGGTCAAGGGCTACCTGGACCCGTCCCACCCACTCCAGCAGCTCGTTGCCGCCACCATCACTGAGCTGACGGGCGAGGTACCCTTTGCCCGCAGCACGGACGGCTGCGGCACCCCGCTCTTCGCCCTCACCCTTCGAGGGATGGCCCGCGCCTTCGGCCGCATAGCTCTCGCCGCCGGGAACGCCGCCGGAAGGACCTCCGACGACGCCGCAACCGCCGCACCTGCGGCGGAAGCCGCCGTCGGACTGGCCATGCGCCAGCACCCGGACATGGTGGCCGGCGAACGCCGCGACGTCACCGATCTGATGCGGCTGCTTCCCGGATCCGTGGCGAAAGACGGTTTTGAAGGTATTCAGCTCGTAGGCCTGCCCGATGGCCGTGCCGTGGGTGTCAAGATTTCCGACGGCGGCGACCGCGCCCGGATGCCCGCCACCGTCCGCCTGCTCGATTACCTGGGAGTGGACGTAACGCCGCTGGCCGGAATCGGCACTTCCCCAATACTGGGCGGCGGTCACAAAGTTGGCCTGCTGCAGCCCACAGACTTCCTGTCCCCGCCCAACGAAGCCCTGCGGGAAGTCGGTGACCACCGGCCTGACCGCCCTTGATGCCCGTACCGCTGACCCGGTCCGAGCACGACCTGCCACCACCTACCCCGAACATCTCCGGATCACGGTGGCACACATCCATCGGCCTGGCCATCGCCCTGAACACCCATCCGGGCAGTGCCAACCTCAGCAAGTAACCCCCCACCGCCCCTGGTCCCGCAAGCTCAGCCAGGGATCCCTGCGGTCGTGGGCCCACCAACCGCTCTCCCGAAGGACACCCCATGACAAATTCCCCCATCCCTGACCACCTCATCGACGGCGGGCATGCGCATGCCAGTGAGTCGGCGTTGCATGCGGAGGATAAGGGTTATCACAAGAACCTCAAGCCCCGGCAGATCCAGATGATCGCGATTGGCGGTGCGATCGGGACCGGGTTGTTCCTTGGTGCGGGCGGCCGGTTGAATGCCGCGGGCCCGTCGCTGGTCATTGCTTACGCGGTGTGCGGGTTCTTCGCGTTCCTGATCCTGCGGGCGTTGGGCGAACTGGTCCTGCACCGGCCGTCCTCGGGCTCGTTCGTGTCCTACGCGAGGGAGTTCTTCGGTGAGAAGGCCGCGTTCGTTTCGGGCTGGTTCTACTGGATCAACTGGGCCACGACCACCATCGTGGATATCACCGCCGCGGCCCTGTACATGAACTTCTTCGGCAACTACATCCCCTGGATGGCGGCCGTCCCGCAGTGGGCCTGGGCGCTGATCGCCCTGGTCGTGGTCCTGGCCCTGAACCTGGTCTCGGTCAAGGTCTTCGGCGAGATGGAATTCTGGTTCGCCCTGATCAAGGTCGCGGCCCTGGTCATCTTCCTGGTCGTGGGCACCTACTTCGTCATCTTCGGCACCCCCGTGGACGGCCAGCAGGTGGGCCTGAGCCTGCTCTCCGATAACGGCGGGATCTTCCCCAACGGCCTGCTGCCCATGATCATCCTGATGCAGGGCGTCCTGTTCGCCTACGCCTCGATCGAACTGGTCGGCACCGCCGCCGGCGAGACCGAAAACCCGGAAAAGATCATGCCCAAGGCCATCAACTCCGTGGTCTTCCGCATCGCCGTGTTCTACGTCGGCTCCGTGATCCTGCTGGCCCTGCTGCTGCCCTACACCTCCTACGAAAAGGGCGTCAGCCCGTTCGTGACGTTCTTCGGCTCCATCGGCATCCAGGGCGTGGACGTCATCATGAACCTCGTCGTCCTCACCGCCGCCCTGTCCTCCCTAAACGCCGGCCTGTACTCCACCGGCCGGATCCTGCGCTCCATGTCCGTGAACGGCTCCGCCCCCAAGTTCGCCTCCCGCATGAACAAAGCAGGCGTCCCCTACGGCGGGATCGCCATCACCGCCGGGGTGTCCCTCCTCGGAGTCCCGCTGAACTACCTCGTCCCGGCCCAGGCCTTCGAAATCGTCCTCAACGTCGCCTCCGTAGGCATCATCATGACCTGGGCCACCATCGTCCTGTGCCAGATCCAGCTCAAACGCTGGGCCGACAAAGGCTGGCTGACCCGCCCCTCCTTCCGGATGTTCGGCGCCCCCTACACCGGCTACCTCTCCCTGCTCTTCCTCATCAGCGTCCTGATCATGGTCTTCATCGACTCACCCCTGACCATGCTCGTCACCGCCATCGCCTCCGCCCTCATGGTCGCCGGCTGGTACGCCTGCCGCAACCGCATCCGCGAAATCGCCGAAACCCGCGACGGCTTCACCGGCACCGCCCCCGTCATCGCCAACCCTCCGGCGGCCACCTTCAAAAAGTAGCGCTCCGCCAGCCAGCTGGCAGTAACGTTCGACGGCGGCACCTGGGCTCTGTACACACACGGAACCCGGGTGCCGCCGTCGTACTCCCGTCATGCAACGCTCCCGCAACCCCGCCGAAGGGGCGGATCGCCTATGCTCAGCAGAGCGCGTCAAAACGCGGCTCTATAAGGCTTCAACGAGCAGTTCAACGACGAACCACCCGGGAGACACGGCATGACCAACTGGCGGATCAGGGATTTCCACTCGGCGGACCTGGACGGGATCCTTCACCTTTGGGAAACCCTCAAGGCCAACAACGTGGAACCGGTCTACGCGCTCTCTGAGGTATTGGCCTCGTGCGAAAAGGACCACGCGGTAGTGGCTGTCCTGGGAGACATGGTGGTGGGCGCCGCCGTCGGACGTGCCGCACACGACCAAGGATGGATCGTTTTCCTGGCCACCCTGCCGGAATACCGGGGCCGCGGGATCGGCACTTCGCTGCTCGCCGCCGTCGAAAACCGGATGGCCCCACACGGCCTCAACAAACTGTCGGCATTGATGCCGGAATCCGAGACCCGAGTGGAGGCGTTCCTCAGCCGCGGCTTCGCCTTGAAGAAGAACCTCCGCTACTTCGAGCGGACCATCCCCGTCCAGCGCCAGGAACTGGGAGCGCTGGGCCAGCTGGGCGGCCGCATCCTCGCCCGGGACCTCTGGGAGAACGTTGCCGGCATGCGGAACGAGAAGGAGCTCCTCGAACGGCGCCTTGTCCTTCCCCTGGCTGAGGCCGACCTCGCCGACGAATACGGCGTGGTGCCGCCGCGCGCCGTGGTGCTCTTTGGTCCTCCCGGGACCGGCAAGACCACGTTTGCGAAGGCGATCGCGTCGCGGCTGGAATGGCCGTTCGTGGAGGTATTCCCCTCCCGGCTGGCCTCCGATCCCAAGGGACTCGCCGGCGCCCTTCGCGAGACGTTCCTTGAGATCGCCGAGCTGGAGCATTGCGTGGTGTTCATCGACGAGGTGGAAGAGATCGCGTCCCAGCGCTCCGGTGAGCCGCCGTCGCCGCTGCAGGGTGTCACGAACGAGCTCCTGAAAATCATTCCCGCGTTCCGCGAACAGCCCGGCCGACTGCTGGTGTGCGCCACGAACTTCATCCGGGCGTTGGACACGGCATTCCTGCGCCATGGCCGGTTCGACTACGTCATCCCGATCGGCCTGCCGGACCGCCAGGCCCGCGAAGCGATGTGGCAGCGTTTCATTCCCGCCACCGTTGTTGACGACGTGGATGTGGAACTCCTGGTGGAGCGGACCGAGGGTTTCTCTCCTGCGGACATTGAGTATGCCGCCCGTAGCGCCTCCCAGCGGGCGCTGGAAAAAGCAGTGTACGACGACGGCGGCGCGGCTTCCGGCGGCAGTGGTTCAGTTCGCGAGGCGGTCCGGAAGGGCCCTTCCACGCAGGACTACCTGGACGCCATCGGCGAGACGAGGACCACCGTCAGCGCGGAGGTCCACCAGGACTTCCTGGAGGACATCGACGCCCTGGGCCGGGTGTAGCCCGCGCAAGGCCCGTGGCTGCACCGCCAGTGGAGCCAGCTACTGCGCTGGCGGTAATCTTTGACCCATGTCCTCCTCGAACCCGCTTCGGCACGCCTTCTCCCGCATGGGCGGCCGGGATCCCCATGAAAAGCATCGTTCGGCCACCCCGCTGGAACTCTTCTTCGACCTGACGTTCGTCATTGCCTTCGGAGTGGCCGGCAGCCAGTTCGCGCATGAGATCGCGGAAGCGCATTTCGGCGCCGGGCTGCTGGGATTCTCCTTTGCGATGTTCGCGGTGATCTGGGCGTGGATCAACTTCACGTGGTTCGCGAGCGCCTACGACACCGACGACTGGGTGTTCCGGGTGGTCACCATGGTCCAGCTTCTCGGCGTGCTGATTCTGGCCATGGGCATCGAGCCCATGTTCCATTCGCTCGTCGAGGGCAAGCATGTGGACAACGCAGTGATGGTGGGCGGCTACGTGATCATGCGCCTGGCCCTGGTCTTCCAGTGGCTACGTGCAGCACGGCAGGATCCCGCACGCCGGCAGACCTGCCAGCGCTACGCCACGTATCTTGGCGTGGTGCAGCTGGGCTGGATCGCGGTACTCATCATTGAAGCGGACATTCTGACGACGTTCCTCGTGGCTGCGCCGCTGTTTATCTTGGAAATGCTCGCTCCCTACGCAGCGGAGCGCAGCATGCGGACCCCGTGGCACGCACACCACATCGCCGAACGCTACGGGCTCCTCGCCATCATTGCCCTTGGCGAATGCCTGATCGGGGCGATCGAAACCCTCCGCGCCATCGTTGCCAACCACGGCTGGAGCGTCGATGCGGCCCTTGTGGGCTTCGGCGGCACGGCCCTGGCCTTCAGCATGTGGTGGATCTATTTCATCCTGCCCGCTGGTCCGGCCCTGCACCACCAGCGGCACCGCTCATTCTTCTTCGGCTACGGGCACATGCCCCTTTTCGCGGCCATCGCCGCAACTGGCGCCGGGCTGCATGTGGCGGCGTACTACGTCGACCACGAGGCCCACATCAGCGCGGCAGTGGCCGTAGCCAGCATCGCCATACCTGTGGCGCTGTTCAAACTCTCCTTGACTTGGCTCTTCAGCGTCATGATCTGCGCAGACCGCACCGTCATTGCCGTGGCGGTTGGCGTCGTGGTGGCGCTGGCCGGCAGCGTGGGACTCGCCGCCGCAGGGGTCTCGGTGCCCGTTTGCCTGCTGGTGATTGTGCTGGCTTTGGGCGTGTCGATTGTCATTGACGAGAAGCACGGCACCGAACGAATGAACGCAGCGCTGGAGCGGATGAAAGCAGGAGCCTAAGAGGCCCCGTCTGTCCGGCTGTCCGCCGTTTCAGGGGCGTGGACAGGCTCAGCCGTCTGCGCAGACTCGGCCCCCGGGGCGTCGTCGTAGGCCAGGTTCTCGTAGTCGGTGTCGTCTTCGTCGTCCAGCCTCTCGTCCAGTTCCTCGAGCAGCCAGGGATTTACCCTCGCAAGGATCTTCCGGACTTCCTCCACCTCGACGGCGGCATAAAGTACCGGACGGGCATCCCGGTACTTAGTGACAGGCGGCTTGTCCGGCCACTTCTCCGCAAGCGCCTTGACGCGCTCAGGCAATGAGTTGTGGGCGTTGTCAGCGATCTTGACCAAGGCGGCGTCGTGGTCTTCGGCGATTTCCCGGATTCCGGAGGCGTAGTCGTCCGGATTGTCATGGAGCCGGTTGGTGACCCGTTCAATGATTCCCACGGCACGTTCGGAGACGCCCATGTCCAGCAGGGCCTGCCTGGTGATGGGCGTGTCCTCTGCAATGTCGTGCAGGTACCCGGCGATCCGGATGTCATCGTCGAAGTCTTCCAGCGCATCCCCCACGGCGATCACGTGGTCGCGGTACGGCCGCTTCAGCTTGTCCTTTTGGCGGTTGTGGGCCACCTCGGCCAGGACTTTGGCGGTCTCAACAGTGAATCTAGGCGCGGGGCTGTGCTCCGTGGAGTGCTGGTCTGACATCCCCCAAGCCTACGCGTGGCCTGCAAATGAAGGTTCCCCTCAGGACAAGCTGCCTGGTCCTGGGTCCGGCCAGACCCAAGCATCCCGCGGGAGGCTGTCCGGCCGGAACGCTGCCAGCGCCTGGTCCAACGTTCCCGCTGGCAGGCCGAGCGACTGCAGCAGGTTGTCCCGGACGTCTTCAACGGGCACGCCCGCGCGTGCGAGGTCGCCCAAGGTGACTGCGCCATCGCGCTTGGCCAGCCGCGCGCCGTCGGAATTCACCACCAACGGAACATGGGCATATTCCGGAATCGGAATATGCAAGAGGGACCCAAGGTATGCCTGGCGAGGCGTGGACGGCAGCAGATCATCGCCCCGGACCACCTGGTCGACGCCCTGCGCTGCGTCATCCACCACGACAGCCAGGTTGTATGCCGTCACGCCGTCGTTGCGGCGCAGGACAAAATCGTCCACCACGCCCGTGAATTCTCCATGCAGGACATCGTTGACGGTGTACTCCGTCACCGCGGAACGCAGGCGAAGTGCAGCCGGCCGCATGGACCTCTTGAACTCCAGTTCTGCGGGATCGAGGTTGCGGCATGTTCCCGGATAGGCGCCCTGCGGCGCGTGGGGAGCGGACGGCGCCTCTTGGATCTCCCGGCGCGTGCAGAAACACTCATAGGTCCGGCCGAGCTCCGTCAGCCGGCGTATGGCGTCGTTGTAGACCTCACCACGGTCCGTCTGGTGTACCACCGCGCCGTCCCAGGTAACGCCGATCGCCGCAAGGTCCCTGAGTTGCTCCGCCTCCGCTCCGGCCCGGGCGCGGTCAAGGTCCTCCACCCGGAGCAGGAAATCCCGCCCCGTGGATCGGGCAAAAAGCCATGCGAGCATGGCGGTTCGGAGGTTGCCCACGTGCAATTCACCGGAAGGACTGGGGGCAAAGCGGCCGGCAGGGGTCATGGTTCAACCCTAGTCCGGCACACACAAGAGCCCCTCAGCTACCGATGACTTCGGAGATCCGACGTCGGGAGCTCAGGGGCTCTTGCCGTGTTTGCTTCAATGACCGTGGTGTGAACAAGTGTCAATCAGCGGCGGCCTCCTTGCGGGAAGCGTGTCCAGTGTCCGGGTGGTGTGCCGGGGAGCCTGTAGCCTGCGGGGTTCGGCGGTAGCCTTTGTCCTTGTTGCCACAATTTGAACAGAAGCCATACAGTTGGCACAACCGGCACTGGGTTTATTGATCAGTCTGACTAACACGTGCCGCCACGATCGACAGGAAGTGATCAGATTGCAGGAACTGGACGCCACCGACAAGCGCATTCTCAGCGCCCTTGACGAGGACCCACGCGTTCCCATCATGGTGCTGGCCCAACGGCTTCGGCTGGCGCGCGGCACGGTGCAGTCGCGCCTGGAGCGGATGTCGGCGTCGGGCGCGCTCCGTCCCAACAGCAGCCGCGTACTCCCCTCCGCATTAGGCCGTGGAGTGGCAGCAGCAGTCAGCGCGGAACTGGATCAGAGCCACCTCAATGAAGCCATCGCGGCGCTCCGGGAAATCCCCGAAGTCCTGGAGTGCCACGCACCGGCCGGCGACACCGACCTGCTGATCCGTGTGGTGGCCACCAGCCCGGACGATCTCTACCGGGTCTCAGAGGAAATCCGGCTGTGCCCCGGAATTGTGCGCACATCCACGAGCATGTTCCTGCGTGAGGTCATCCCTTACCGGACCACCGGATTGCTCAAGGACTGAGTTTCGATTCCGTTTGGCCTGCGCGCAGCCCAACGGGGACCTCTCCCCATCGCCCTGCCAGCCCCATCGCAGCTAGGCTGGCACGGGAATCCATTCAGGGGGAAACATGGCGGGGAACTTTTACGGCGGTGACGTGGCCCAGTTGCGGCAGCTCGCCAAGGACCTGGCAGGCGGCGCGAACAGGTTAAGCCTGCTCGGTTCGCAGCTCAGCAGCGTCATCAGCACCGGCGCCTGGAAAGGGCATGACGGCGAACGCTTCCGGAGTGACTGGACGTCGTCGCACATGAAGCTGCTGAAGTCCGCAACGGCGGGCCTGGAGCAGGCATCAAAGATCCTGCTCGCCAACGCCGACGAGCAGGAGAAGGCCAGTAACAGCGGGGGTACTGGTTCCGGTGGCAACGGCCCAGGGGGCAGCGGTTCAGCGGAAGGCGCCGCCCAGGATCTCACGGACCGCCTAACCGGCTTGACTCCCGAGGAACGCGCCGAATATCTCGGCAGTGACGAATTCAGGCAGTGGGCCCTGAACAACCCTGAGGGCGCCAAAGCCGCCATGGACGCCGCCGCCGACTCGGGCCTGATCGAGAAGAACTCCGAGGAATACGCGGATTTCCTCAGCTCCTACTGGAACAACCAGGCCATGCTGGACATGGGCATAGACCCCTCCAGCTGGGACACGTCCAAGGGCACGGAACATAACTGGGAGACCATCAAGAAGGTCTACGACTTCTACGGCCAGGCCTATTTATCCAACCCGGACCTGCAGTGGGCCGGGATGGCCAACATGATCGGCCCGTCCTTCGCGGGCGGCTTCAAGGACATGGCGATGCTGCGCGACCTCGCCCAGCAGATCGCGGACAATCCGGCCTCGGACGTTCCGCTCCCCATCCTGGACCAGATCGAACAGCTCGCCGGGATGACCGATGAGGAGATCCGTTACTACGAGACCAGCATGCTGGACATGAACAAGGAGATCTTTCTCGACCAGGCGCGGCAGCACCAGGCCTACATGGACGGCGGCATCGAGGAAATCAACAGGCTACGGGACTCGGGTGCCATTGACGCCGGTACCGCCGAGGAGTGGGCCAAGATCGATTCCGGCGATCCGGACCTTGTCCAGGAGGGCAACACAGCCCTCCTTTACCGCGAACAGAACGAGATCATTGCGGACGACTACGACAACATGCGCAACCACCCCGGCGGAGAGGCCGTGACTTACCTGGTGACCCTGGCCGGCGAGCCCTCCATTCCCGGCGCGAAGAGCTACCCGGAGGTCTTCCCTTACACCTTCAGTGTGGAGAGCCCCGGCCCGGAAAACGTGCCCTTCACCAACTGGGACAACCCCACGCAGTTCCGCACTGACTTCACCACCGGCTTCCCCGACGGGAACATTTCCAACGCCGACCAGCGCTGGGAACTCATCCGGCAGGACACCCTTCCGGCATACCAGGACCTCCTGGCGAGTGACCCCGCGCGTGCCGGGCAGATCATCGCCTCCGACTTCAACGACCGTGTGGACCAGTACAGGCCAATCAACAACATCCCCGGCATCATGGACCGCTTTGTGGATGGTTTCGACGCCGAGGTGCACCAGTGAGTCTCCCGCGCATATCCGGACGCCCGCCCCTGAGGCGGCAGGCCGCCGTCGTACTTCTTGCACTTTCCGCTTGCCTCGGTCTGGCCGGCTGCCAGATGAACGGCACCCCCACCGAACCGACCTCTCAAGGGAGCACCATGAGCACCTCCGAATTCTCCACCCTCGATGCGGCTGGAGTGGCCGCCATCCGCGAATCCAGGACAGCGAGGCTGGACATGAGCTCGGGACGGCTGGAAAAGGCTGCCGTACGGGTCACCGAAGACAGCTATGGGCCCGAGATCAACACCCGGGACTCGGGAAAAATCAAGCTCACCATCGTTGCCCCAAGCGGCGAGATCAGCGGGGAAACAGACCGGATCCGCTTGAACACCACCGAGAAGCGGCCGGACTTCAGCGAGCTCACCTACTTCCTGACCGCGGACTCCCCCGACGAGTACTTTGAGCTCATCCGGGACGGAGTGGAACGGTACGGGATCGACGCCGACTCCGCAGAACGCTGGATAGCCGGCGCCCAGCGGGAACCGGAACGGAAAAGCGATTTTTCCATCACATCCGGCACCTCCACGGGCCTGGACGTCAACTATGACCTCCGGTATGACGGAACGAAGGACACGCAGGTGATCATCGTCCACGTCAGGCCGGCAGCCTAAACGGGCGGGCCTGCGTTGGACTTCAGGTTCTTCATCACCAGCGTGGACGTCAGCCGCTCAACACCCGGCAACGATGTGAGCTCGGCGTCGTAAAAGCGCTGGTACGCCGGCAGGTCCTCGGCGATGACTTTCAGCAGGTAGTCCGGGGAACCGAAGAGCCGTTGCGCTTCCACAATATTGGGGTTATCCGCCACCCGGTTCTCGAAGATCTCCATGGTGGGACGGTCCACCTGGCGCAGCGTCACAAACACAATCGCTTCGAACCCCAGCCCCACGGCGGCCGGATCAATGTCCGCTTTGTAGCCACGAATGACTCCGGAGGACTCCAGATCGCGCAGCCGCCGGTGGCAGGGCGCAACAGTCAGTCCCACCTTTGCGGCGAGGGCTGTTGCAGTCATGCGGCCGTCCTCTTTGAGGTGGCGCAAAATATTCCTGTCAATATGGTCTATCACGCAACAATCTTACCGAAACAGTGGTTCCTTGTGAGAAAACAGGGAGCACTTATGGCACCAAAGTTCGTAGGGTTTGTCCTGTAGCCATCTGACAGGAGCAAACCGTGAACGCCCAGCTGTTTTTCGCCTTTATTGTGGTGGCCGCCGCCCTCGCCTGTACCCCTGGCGTGGACTGGGCGTACTCCATCACCGCGGGCCTGCGGCAGCGGAGCTTCGTGCCGGCGGTGGCAGGGCTCTGCGGCGGCTACGTCCTGCACACCATCCTGATGGTGGCTGGCCTGGCGGCCCTGCTGGCCGGAATGCCAGGAGTTCTCACCTGGATCACAGTGGCCGGAGCAGGCTACCTTCTGTGGCTCGGCATCAGCACGCTCCGGTCCTGGCGCGGGGCATCCTTTGGCGCGGCAGACGCCGTCGGACTTCCCACTGCCAACCAGCTGCGAACGTTCCTCCAGGGCATGGGTACCAGCGGCATCAACCCCAAAGGCCTGCTCTTTTACGTGGCCCTGGTGCCACAGTTCGTCAGCCCCGAAGCGTCCTTGCCGGTGCCCGTGCAGTCCGGGCTGCTGGGCCTGACGTTTGTGGTGCTCGCCGGCATTGTCTACACCTGCGTGGCGCTCCTGGCCCGGAAACTCCTGCAGTCCCGCCCTGGTGCAGCACGGAAAGTGACCCTTGCCAGCGGTGTGATCATGGTTGCCCTGGGCGTGGTGCTCCTGTCCGAGCAGTTGGTTCCACTGTTCATCTCCTGACGGCTACGGCCGCCGCTCCATGAACCACTCCGTAAATTCTGAAGCCCGCCCGTCGGGAGCCAGCCGGATGACCCACAGGTTGTCATAGCTGGGCCGGTCACCCAGGTAGTGGGTAAAGCCCTGCACAAAAGCGAGATCGCCGTCTGTACCCAATAATGACCACTCGAACGTCCACTCCTCCGGTTCGTCGCGGGCGGCCAGCCAACGGTCCACGATCTGCTCACGCCCGCGCCAAGGATCCTTGTCGTGCGGGCGGGTGGCGTACACCGCCTCTTCAGTGAACAGCGCACGGATGTCCTCTGGCTCGTTGGTGGTCCACGCGCTGATGTACTTTTCCATCCAGGACCGGACTACGTCACTCATTTCTCCGTTGTACTCCCGAGCGGACGGCCCCACAAGGCTGCCACAGCGAACGGCTTACTCGCCGTCGAGCTTCTCCCACTCCTGTTCCCACAGCCGCCGCTCCTCGACGTCCTTACGTATGACTTCGAAGGTTTCGAGCTCCGCAGGCCTGCCGCGCAGCCAATCCCGAGGGTTGAGCGACTTCCGGCCGTTGTCCAGCAGCAGGAAGGCACGGTCCGTCAGGGCGTCGTTACGCAGCATCATGTCCGTCTTCCGGCGGCGAAGGACCTCCCGAAGGGTTTCCTCGGACTTTGCCCGGGCGCCAAGCCGCCGCAGCGAGCGGGCGCGTAGCAGCAACAACGCAGCGGACAGATCATCAGAGTTCAGCAATCCCTCCGTCCAGATCACCACCTGCTTGTCCCGGCCCAACGCAAACGCCGCCGAACAGCGCGCCAGGGCCGCAGGCAGCGAGGGCGGCAGTTGCGCAGCGGTGTGAAGTGCGGCTTCCAGCTGACCCATTTCCCGCAGGCAGTGCGCGAGTGCCAGGAACACTGCCTCTTCGCTGAACAACACGGGGACCTCGACGCGTTCGGCCACCTCTACCCGGGTAACCACGCGCGTGAGGTAGACGGAGGCATACTGGTTGGCGTCGTCGTGGTTCCTGATGGCGAGCCCCCGCTGCAGGAGCTCTGCCGCCCGCAAATACCCGCCGTGCTTATACGCCAGCAGTCCGGCCATGATGTAGCAGAGCCCGGCCCAGCCAGGATAGGCGCGGGCCAAAGCGATGAGCCGGTCAGGTTGCCGTGCACTGAAAATTGCCTCGTGGACGGCCTTGACCGTTTTTCCGGACAGCATCTTGAGCCTCGGAATATTGCCATCCACGGAGAGGAACGCCTGGTTCCGGCCGCCGAGGACGCTGTGCAAAATTCCGCCCACTCCATCGGCCAGTTCACGGACAGCCGTGCGCAACTGGACCGGACCAAACGGCGTGAGGTCCCGGGTGTCCCGGTAGATCGGTGTTAGAGCATCCCCCGCGGTCATTTCTCCATGCTAGCCGCGCGGCACCGCGCGCCGGGAAACAGGGAGGCAGCCGGAAGTGCTTAGGAGGTGGCCGCGGACACCCAAAGCCCAATCACCCAGGTGCTCGCCGCCAGGCAGGCCAGCCCAAACTCCACCAGCATCCCCAGCCCGGTAGCCTTCAACGCCGCCCAGCTGGTGGTTGTTGCCGTGCCAAGATCCCGGGTGCGGAGCAGTTCGCTGAGCAACAGGCCGGCGGCGAAGCCCACAAACAAACCCACTACAGGAATGACAAACATGCCCGCGACGCCGGCCACGAGCCCGATGACCACACTCCTGCTGGGGATCCGGTGTTCCCTGAGCTTCCGGCCGGTCAGCACGGCGCTTGCCGCCATCCCAGCCAGCACAAAGACCACCCCCACGCCGAAAACCACCCAGCCCGCGGCTCCGGCCCCGCCCCAGATTGCCCACGCCAGGAGGCTCAGTCCGATCAGGATGCTGCCAGGGAGGACCGGGATGATGGTGCCGGCCACGCCCACCAGGATCGCCAGGCCGCACAGGATGGTCACCACGGTTTCGGAGTTCATGTTCCTCAGTTTAGGGCGGCAAAAGGGGCACACGCCGCCGGCGTGTGCCCCTTTTGGTTACAGGCTAGCTTTCGTAGCCGCCGTCGCCGTACCAGACAGAGTAGTGCGAAACACCCTTGCCCGATGTGGTGGTCACCGTCACTGTTTCCCGGCCCGGGTCAAACGTGAAGTACTCCACTGTGGTGCCCGACTTGAGGCAAACCTGGGTGATCAGTTGGCCCTCGGGAGCCTCAAGCGTGATGCTCGCGCCCTCCGAATTGACATCGATCTTGCCGGAGTCCCCTGCAGGACACAGATTTGGGACGGCCTGGGCGGGCATGGCCCCGCCGAGCAACACCAATGCTGCCACCGAACCCGCAGCTAGTAGTTTCTTCATGTCCATTCTCCTTCTCGCGTTATCTATGAGAACGGCCCCGTACCTTGCCCCAGCGCTATAGTCAGGGTCCGGTTAAGCCGGGCTACGGGCTCTTCACAGTCGCGATCCGAGGGATCCGGATCATGGGTTGTGAATTTCTACTCCATTTCGTCCACTGCCCAGCAGCAACAAACCGCACCCCCAAAAGCGGTGGGCGAAAGCCTGTTTGCTGGTCCAAGGCTAGACAAAATCACACCTCGCACGCCCGAGTAATTAGTACTCGACTTGTGAGTACACGAATACTTGTTCCGTTACGCGTCAACTTGAGTCGCTTACTTGTCTTTGCACTTAACTTAACGCGAAACGGCGGTACTCCCCAGGTATGGGAGGTACCGCCGTCGGGCGTTGATGCAGCTTCCGGCTGCGGAGACTACTCCGCTTCCACGGCCGCAGCGACGGCGGCCGTCACTGCCGGTGCTACGCGCGGATCCAGCGGGCTGGGCACGATGTAGTCAGCGGACAGCTCGGCTTCCGCCAGTTCCGCGATGGCGCGCGCGGCGGCGAGCTTCATGGCGGGCGTGATCCGGCGGGCGCGGGCGTCGAGCGCGCCGCGGAAGATCCCCGGGAATGCGAGCACGTTGTTGATCTGGTTGGGGAAATCGCTGCGACCGGTGGCCACCACTGCGGCATACTTGGCAGCTACCTCGGGCAGGACTTCGGGGTCCGGGTTGGAAAGGGCGAACACGATGGAGTTGGTGTTCATCAGCTTCAGGTGTTCCTCGTCCAGCTTCGAGGATGAGACACCAACGAACACGTCGGCGTTGAGCAGCGCGTCGCCTGGGCCACCGGTGACGGCGCGGGGGTTGCTGCGCTGGGCCATCTGGGCCTTCTTGCTGGCAGGATCGGCGGCGATGTCTGCGCGGTCCTTGTTGAGGACACCCTTGGAGTCGAGCAGGACCACGTCCTGGATACCGGCGGTAAGGAAGATTTCTGCGACGGCGATGCCGGCCGCACCTGCGCCGGAGACCACCACGCGGAGGCTTTCGAGTTTGCGGCCGGTCACCTTGGCTGCGTTGGTCAACGCGGCGAGGGCCACCACCGCGGTGCCGTGCTGGTCATCGTGCATCACCGGGCAGTCCAGCGCCTCGATGAGCTTTTCCTCCAGCTCGAAGCAGCGGGGTGCGGAGATGTCCTCGAGGTTGACGGCGCCGAAGCTGGGGCGCAGCCGGACCAGGGTCTCCACGATCTCGTCCACGTCGGTGGTGTTCAGGACCAGGGGGATGGAATCGAGGTCGCCGAACGTCTTGAACAGCGCGGACTTGCCCTCCATGACCGGCAGGGAAGCGCTGGCGCCGATGTTGCCAAGGCCCAGCACCGCGGTGCCGTCGCTGACCACAACCACCAGGCGCTGGGCCCAGGTCAGGGTCTTGGCGAGTTCCGGATTGTTGTGGATGGCGCGGCTTACTTCCGCCACGCCGGGCGTATAGGCGATCGAGAGGTCGCGCTTATTGGACAGCGGAACGGTGCTGGTGATCGAGAGCTTGCCGCCCTGGTGGGCGTCAAAGATCTCCGCTTCGGTCAGGGCCGTTGCTGCGGAATTGTCAGTGGGTGCGATTGCGTCAATGGACACGTCTTTGTCTCCTGGGGCTAGCCGTGGGCGCACGGCGCAGAAAGGCTCAAGCACATGGAGGCTCAAGATGGTGGATTCGGCGCTTCGCGGGCCCAGGGGTGGCGGGCCCGGGGTGAAGTCCTTGCAGGTGCGGGTTTCCAGCCACTCCGGTTCTGCAATGGTAAACAGGCTTAATGGGTGAAAAAGGCCGCCGGGCGCCCGTCTTGGGCTGAAAAATCGATTATTCGGAACGTTTTGTGAGCCGGATCACGCGAATAAGGCTGATTTAAGGGCCTAATGGTCTAGACCGGTTACGCCGATTTATGCACTGGGTAGTCCTCAGAGGAGGCCGGAACCAGCAATGAGCACGCCTTTTTGAGGTCTTCCTCCGCCTCAAAGAGGGACAAACGCCGGTTCCGGACAGACTGGACCAGACCAGTGACCGTTAGCAACACAACCCTGGCTGTGATGTCGTTACTGGCGGCAGCGACGGCGTCCTGGCTCAGGGTGTCGATTTCCCGCAGCAGCACCGTGGTGTCCCGATCCTTGAGGTACACGCCACGGGCGAGGCACTGTTCCACCGCCGGCTGCATCACCCGCATGTGGAAGATCTCCATCACCACTCCGGACAGGGCACGCCCGCGGAAGCGGGCCGAAGCGCCGCGGGTCCCTGTTTGCAGTTCATCCAGCTGGTGGCGGTACAGGGCGAGCATCAGGTGGGTGGGTGACGGAAAATACCGGTAGAGCGTGCCGAGGGGAACGTCTGCCTTTGCCGCAACCTCGGACAGTTCCACCGAGTCCAGCCCTTTGCGGGCGAACCCTCCGGCTGCTTCCAGGATCCTGGCGTAACGCAGTTTCTGGCGTGGGGCAGTAGGCCTCGCGGCCATGGGCGGATGGTCTGAAATGGTCTGGGGCATCAGGATTCCGGGGTTGTGTTCTTATGGTGCAGCAGCAGGGAGCGTCCCCATTCCGTGCTGCCTGCAGTCCGGTTCAACTATACGGCACGTGTTTATGGCCCTATCAGTCCACGCTCTTAATTTTGACCACGAAAACCGCACCGAGCAGGCCGATCACGGCGGCCGTGATGAACAACGTAAGGTACCCGCCAAAATAGGTCACGGCGAGGAATGCGAGGGCTGGCGCGAACACCTGCGGAAGTGAGTTCGCGACATTGATGATGCCCATGTCCTTGCCCCTGTCCGCGGCAAGGGGAAGGACCTGCGTCAGCAGGGCAAAGTCGACGGCAAGGTATGCGCCGAACCCGACACCCAGGATGCCGGCCCCAACGAGGGCGCCGTTCCAGACCGGGAAGAATGCCATTGTTAGTCCCGCGGCGGCAATGATGGCGGAGGAGCCGATCACGAAGGGCTTCCGCCGGCCAAGCCGGTCGCTCCACGGGCCTGCCACCACCGCAGTGATCATGACCATTACCGCGTAAATGCCAGTCAGGGTCAGGACCCCCAGGGCCGGGTCCTCATGCTTGAGGACGTCCCGGAGGAAAAAGAGCAGGTACACAATGGTCATCTGGTTGCAGACGTTGACCAGGAAGCGCGTGAGCCATGCCCAGGCGAAGTCCGGGTGGCGGACAGGGCTGATCCAGAAGCTTCGGACGAACTCACCGAGCCGGAACGGAACGCGCTCCGCTTTTGGCAAGGGCGGGTCGTTGCGGTGGAACAGGTACGGCAGGATGGACACGATCAGCGCTGCGGCGCATAGGGCGTACCCCAGCATGTAGTTGCCGCTGACGACGGCGCCGAAAACCGCGCCGATCAGGATTCCCACCGTCTGGCCCATGGCAGCCAGCCCGCCCACGCCGCCACGCTGAAGCACGGGAACCCGGTCCGGGACAGCAGCGGTGATGGCAGCGTAAGCCGCATTGGCTCCCAACTGCACCAGGCACCAGAACAGCACCATCAGGGCCACTGTGACGGCGCCCGACAGGGCAAGGAGCGCCGCGGTGGCCAGGATCGCGCCCGACAGGACCCAGGGCGACCGGCGGCCGAAGCGCGAGGTGGTGCGGTCTGACAACGCCCCAAACAAAGGATTGGCCACCAGGGATACGGCAGCACCACAACCGGTCACGAGCGACAAAATCGCTTCTTTGTTGGCCTCATCGATGCCGATGGCCTGCTGTCCGATAAAGACGTTGATCGGCCCAAAGAAGGCGGCATTAATACCAACGTTGACCAGCACCAACCCGGTGACCCAGCGGGCGGTGACTTTCGTAGTCGGCTCGGCGAGGGCCGCCGTCGTGCCGTCCGCTGCAGCGCCGGGATCCGGCGGTGCGGGTGTGTTGGACAGGCTCATGGCTGGTTCCCCCTGGAACGGTTGGTGATTCTGAAAATCAGACTATCGTGGGCATCATCGTCCCGCTTGTCATACGGCACAACTGCCTTTCAGGGACTGCCGGAAACCCCAGGAGAACACATGACATCAGCTGCAGGAAACCCCTCCATCCAGGCCATCAACACGGCCGATCTCTATGATGAACGAGGGGAGGAGCTTGCCTCGGTGTCTCTCCAGTTCCAGTCGCTCGGGGGCCGGTCACATTTCAGCGGCCAGGCGCGGACCATCCGCTGCTTCCAGGACAACGCCCTGGTGAAGGCCACACTGGCCACCCCCGGACACGGCCATGTATTGGTGGTAGACGGCGGCGGCTCGCTGGCCACCGCCCTGATGGGGGACATGATCGCCGAAAGCGCCGTGGCGAACGGTTGGGCCGGCGTCGTGATTAACGGTGCCATCCGCGACCGGGAGGCTATCGCCCGGCTGGACCTGGGCGTCAAGGCGCTGGGCAGCAACCCGCGCAAGAGTGCCAAGGACGGAGCCGGCGAGGTTGATGTGGACATTGTGCTCGATGGCGTGAGCATCCGGACCGGGGCCATGATCTGGTGTGATCCGGACGGCATCCTCGTGGAACGCTGACCCCGCCCGGCGGGGGGGCCGCAAAAGAAATCCATGGCTCAGGGAATGAAACGGGACGTAACATAGTTACCGAAAGCAACTATCGAGCGTGATCCCTTTTCTTCCCTGGAGCAGTTATGTCCAAAACAACCGCTGTGCGCGCCGCCGGCGAAACCCTGACGCAGCGTCAGATCGTCACCGTGATGGTGGGACTCATGCTGGGCATGTTCCTGGCATCCCTGGACCAGACCATTGTGTCCACCTCCATCTACACCATCGCCAACGACCTGGACGGGCTCTCCCTGCAGGCGTGGGCCACCACCGCGTACCTCATCACCTCCACCGTGAGCACGCCGCTCTACGGAAAGCTGAGCGACATCTTTGGCCGTCGCCCGCTGTACCTGATCGCCATCGTGATCTTCCTGGCCGGCTCGTTGTATGCCGGTTCAGTGCACTCGATGACAGAATTGGCCATCGCCCGCGGTGTCCAAGGCCTGGGTGCGGGCGGCCTGCTGGCCCTCGCGCTGACCATCATCGGCGACATCGTGTCCCTGAAGGACCGGGCCAAATACCAGGGCTACTTTATGTCGGTGTTCGGCATCTCCTCGGTCCTGGGACCCGTGGTGGGCGGCGCGTTCGCCGGATCAGCCAACATCCTGGGCTTTGACGGCTGGCGCTGGGTGTTCTTCATCAACCTGCCCATCGGCCTGGCCGCGCTGACCGTGGTGTTCCTGTTCCTGCACCTGCCGGCCAAGCACGTGAAACAGAAGATCGACTACTTCGGCGCTGCCGCCATCACCCTGGCAATCGTCCCGCTGCTGCTGGTAGCGGAACAGGGCCGCAGCTGGGGCTGGGCGTCCATGAACTCCTTCCTCTGCTACGGGCTGGGTGTTGTAGGCATCGCTTGGTTCCTGCTCGCCGAAAAACGGGCCGGCGACTACGCACTGATCCCGTTGCGGCTCTTCCGGAACGCCACGTTTGGCTTGTCCTCGTTGCTGAACTTCATCATCGGCATTGGCATGTTCGGTGCCATCGCCATGCTGCCGATGTACCTGCAACTGGTGAAGGGCCTCACCCCCACTGAAGCCGGCCTGATGATGATCACCTTTACCCTTGGCATCCTGACCGGTTCCATCACCGCCGGCCGCACCATCTCGGCCTCTGGCACGTACCGGATCTTCCCTATTACGGGCACCGCCATCCTTACCGCCGCTGCACTGGTCATGGGACTGTCCCTCGGTGTGGACACAGGCCTCTGGGTTCCCGGCGTGATTGCCGTGTTCTTCGGCATGGGGCTGGGTTTTTGCATGCAGCCGCTCACCTTGGCCATGCAGGTGTCCGTGCCGCCGAAGGACATGGGTGTGGGCACGTCCTCCGCCGCCTTCTTCCGGTCCATGGGCGGCGCGGTGGGCACGGCCGTGTTCATCTCCATGCTGTTCAGCGTCGCGGCGGGCCGGATCGCGGACGGCATGAAATCCGCGATGGAAAGCGCCGACTTCCAGGCCGTTCTCAAGGACCCGGCCGTTGCGGCGGATCCGGCTAACGCCAAGCTCTACGAGTTCTTCCAGAACGGCGCGTCCAACGAGTCCCTCAACGACACCAGCTGGCTGCATTCCGCCAACAGTGTGCTCACCCGGCCCATCACGGAGGGCTTCGCCTACGCGATCGACACCGTGATGCTCACCGCCGCGGTGCTCACGGGCATCGCGTTCCTCATCAGCTTCGCACTGCCGAACAAGAAGCTGACCGACCCGAAGGCCGCCCCTCGGGAAGACGCAGTTGCGGTGGCGGCTCACTAAGGCGGCCTCGGGCCGCAAAACTGATGACGACGACGGCGCCGCGGGCCCGCCGTCGTCGTCTGTCTGTCTGGGAGGGTGATAGTCCCAAGTGGAACCGCGGGCGGTGACGTGCCACACTGTTTAGCGCGTGTGCGCCGGCCGTCTGGGCCGGTACCGCAGCCGACGACGTCCGCACCGCATCCATCCAACCCCCAAACCCAGGGAGCACCATGCCCACCGCCAAGGAGCAGACAACCGCCAAAATCCCCCAGCGGGTGATCTGGCTGGCACTCGCGGGCGCGGTAGGTGGCTTCCTGTTTGGTTTCGACTCCTCCGTGGTGAACGGCGCAGTCGATGCCATCAAGGACGAGTTCGCGCTCTCGGAGGCCGTCACCGGCTTCGCCGTTGCCATCGCCCTGCTGGGCTGCGCCGCCGGCGCCTTCCTCGCCGGCAAGGTGGCCGACCGCTACGGCCGCATTCCGGCCATGAAGCTCGGCGCCCTGCTGTTCCTGGTCAGTGCCGTCGGCACCGGCTTTGCGTTCGGTGTCTGGGACCTGATCTTCTGGCGCCTCGTGGGCGGCCTGGGAATCGGCCTGGCCTCGGTCATCGCGCCGGCCTACATTTCGGAGATTTCGCCACGGCAGGTCCGCGGGCGGCTGGCATCGCTGCAGCAGCTGGCCATCACCACCGGTATCTTCGCCGCACTCCTTTCGGATGCCCTCTTCGCCACCAGCGCCGGAGGCGCGGACCAGGCGTACTGGCTGGGCATCGAGGCGTGGCGCTGGATGTTCCTTGCCGCAGCCGTTCCGGCGGTAGTCTACGGCTGGATCGCATACACCCTGCCGGAATCCCCGCGGTTCCTGGTGTTCCAGGGCAAGGAAGGCGAAGCCCGTAAGGTGTTCGACTCCATCGCCCCGGACGAGGACACTGACCGGCACATCCGCGAGATCCAGGACGCGATCGAAGAGGACAAACTGGCCGGCCAGAAAGGCTCCCTCCGAGGCAAAACCTTCGGGCTGCAGGCCGTCGCCTGGATTGGCATCATCCTCTCCGTCCTGCAGCAGTTCGTGGGCATCAACGTGATCTTCTACTACTCCACCACCCTGTGGAAGGCTGTCGGATTCCAGGAGAAGGACTCGCTCACCATCTCCGTTGCCACCTCGGTCACCAATATCCTGGTGACCCTCATCGCCATCGCCCTGGTGGACCGGATCGGCCGACGCCCCATCCTGCTGGCCGGATCCATCGGCATGGCGGTCTCGCTGGGCACGATGGCCGTGGCATTCTCCACCGCCGTGGGCTCAGGTTCGGACATCTCCCTGCCGGGCGCCTGGGGCCCGGTAGCCCTGGTGGCCGCCAACATCTTTGTGGTCAGCTTTGGCGCGTCCTGGGGCCCGCTGGTCTGGGTGCTCCTCGGCGAGATCTTCCCATCCCGGATCCGCGCCCGCGCCCTGGGCCTGGCCGCCGCCGCACAGTGGGTGGCCAATTTCGCCATCACGCTCAGCTTTCCCGTCATGGCCGCCGGCTCGCTGCCGCTGACGTATGCCATGTACGCGCTCTTCGCTGCGGCGTCCTTCTTCTTTGTGATGTTCAAGGTCCCGGAGACCAACGGCATGTCCCTGGAACAGGCCGAGACACTGTTTGTACGCAAGGGCGCCGCCGCTTAGCACCCCTCGCGTGGCCCAACTAAGTAGCAGCACATGTCGTTTTGAGCCCTCAAAAGAGCATCTGCTGCTACCTAGTTGGGGAATTCAGAGGGTCAGCTTCATGCCCTCATGGCTGGCGTCGAACCCCAGCCGCTCGTAGAACCGGTGGGCGGCCGTACGGGACTTGTGAGTAGTTAGCTGCATCATCGAACAGCCACGGCGCCGGGACTCCTCGATCGCCCACTGCACCATGAGGTTGCCGATGCCCTGCCCCCTGAGGCTGCCCGCAACGCGCACACCCTCGATCTGTGAGCGCCAGGACCCCTGCCGCGAAATACCAGGGAGGAAGCTCAGCTGGAAGGTGGCAACCACGGGCCCCTCCTCGGACCCGGGCGGCAACAGGTCACCAACAGCCAGAAGGTGGGACCGGTCGGCGTCGATCGCTTCAAAGGCCTGCTCGTAAGGGGCCATGTCCTCGGCCCGTTCGCGGCCGGCACCGAGGGAATCATCGGCAAGCAGCGCCACAATGGCGGGCAGGTCGGCGGGCAAGGCATGGCGGAGGCGGAAGGTCCCGCCGTCGACGTCGGCAGTCAACAAAGGGGGCAGGGCGGCTGGGTTCCGGGTCACCTCACCAGCATTCCACAGCCCTGCGGGCGTGCGTGTACGGTCGAAAAACCGATTTTGTAACCGCCATCACCCATGCGGCGGACCACTCGAAGGATTTTGCCCATGCCTGATCAGAGCGTCAGGGCCGGGAGACAACAAGGAACGACGCCGGCACTCGAGGTGGGTGCCGGCGTCGTGTGTGTTGAGAGAGGGTCTAGGCCGGAGCCTTGGCACCTTCCGCCTGGCGTTCCTCCACCAGGGTGGACACGGCCTCGAACAAAGGATGCTCCGGCGCCAGCCCGGTGATCCGGGCAGTGGCGTCGGCCGGTGATGAGGAAGCCAGGATCTCCGCGAGCTCGGTGGCCTCGGCGTCGGCGGGGTCGTTGAAGCGCAGGGCTGCGGCGATCGCACCCAGGAGCGCTTCGGGCACGATCCCGCGTTCCGCGAGCTCCGCGGCCGGGCCGATGAACCGCTCGTGCCGGCTGAGTTTCCGCAGCGGGGCGCGGCCCACCCGGTTCACGGTGTCCGGCAGGTGCGGGTTGGAGAACCTGACCAGGATCTTCTGGACGTAGGCCTCCTGCTCGTCGTTGCTGAACCCATGCTTGGCAACCAGGAGCTGCTTGGTTTCCTCCAGGACCGCGCGGACATCCTCGGCAACGTCCTGGTCGGCCATGGCTTCGGAAATCTTCTCCAGCCCGGCCTCAAAACCGAAGTACGCCGCGGAAGCGTGCCCCGTGTTCACGGTGAAGAGCTTCCGTTCGATGTACGGTGCGAGCTCGTCCACAAAAGTGGCCCCAGGAATCACCGGCGGTACGCCGCCAAACGGCGTCCGGTCGATGACCCATTCGTAGAACGTCTCCACCGTGACATCCAGCCCCTGCCCGGGCTCCTGGTTGGGCACGATCCGGTCCACTGCTGTGTTTGCGAACACTGCCGCGGAGTCAAGTGAACCGGCGGCTTCGTCCCAGAGCCCGGCGACTTCGCCTCGCAGGATGTCCGTGGCGTTGATGGCGTTCTCGCAGGCCATGACCTGCAGGGGCGCCAGTCCGGCCTCCCGCGCTGCGATGCCCCGGGTGATGGCGGGCGCCACGAACTTCAGGATGTGCGGACCGACGGCGGTGGTGACGATGTCCGCCGTCGCGATTTCCCGCACCAGCTCCGCATCGTGCGTGCCGGAGTTCAGCGCCCGGAAGTTGTCGACCGTCCGGACGGTGGGGTTCTCCCCCACCTCGTGGACGTTGTAGCTGTCAGCTGCCGCCAGCTGGTCGATGAGGTCCTCGGCGACGTCCGCGAACACCACCTCATACCCGGCCTGGTGCAGCAGCAGCCCGACAAAGCCACGGCCGATGTTTCCCGCCCCGAAATGTACTGCCTTCACTATGCGTTGACCTTTCCGAACAGCTCCAGCACTTCGTCCACCGATGTGGCGGCCTCCAGCTGGGCAACCTGGGCCTTGTTGGTGAAGACCTTCGCGATGGAGGACAGGATGTGGAGGTGTTCGTTATTGATGCCGGCCACGCCCACGACGAACTTGACCTCCTTGCCGTTCCAGTCGATGCCCTCCGGATACCGGATCACGGACACAGCGGACTTCCTGATGTGGTCCTTCGCCGCGTTGGTGCCGTGCGGGATGGCCAGGTAGCTGCCCATGTACGTGGACACCGACTCTTCACGCTCGTGCATCGCAGCGATGTAGCCCTCGTCCACGGCACCGCGGGCCAGCAGGAGCCGGCCAGCTTCGTCGATCGCGGCATCGCGGGTAGTGGCGGTGCCGTTCAGGATGACGCTGTCCGCTACTAAAATCTCGGAAGGTGCGACGGCGGCTGGTGCGGTTGTCCCCGCGTCACCGGGAGCCGTGCCACCCGGGGCTGAGTCCACCGGAGTATCCGCAGCGTGGGCGCCATGGCCGGCGGCAGCACCGGCGTCGGACGTTTCCGGAGCGTTGCTCTTCTTGACCAGCTCAACAATTTCGTCGTAGCGCGGGCTGCTCATGAAGTTGTCCACGGAGTAATGGACGGCACTGGAGGTTGCAGGCTTGGCCCGTTCCGTCAGGTCCTGGTGGGTGATCACCACATCGTAGGTGTCGCTCAGGTTGGCGATGGCCGCGTTGGTGACCTTGACCTCCGGGAAGCCGGCGGCCTTGATCTTGTTCCGCAGCACCGACGCGCCCATGGCACTGGAGCCCATGCCGGCGTCGCACGCGAAGACGATGTTCCTGACCGGTCCGGCCAGGACCGCCGTCCCTACCCCGCCGCCGGCACCCGCGCCGGTCAGCGTGGAAGCGACGGAACTCTTCTTGCCCTTCATGGCTTCCATGCGGCTGGTGGCCTCGGTCAGGTCCGTTTCGTCGCTGTGCTTGGTGGTCTTCAGGATCACCGAGGCGACGACGAAGGAAACAGCCGTGGCGAGCAGGACTGCAAGGATCACGCCCAGGTAGCTGTCCCGGGCGGTCTGGGCCAGCACCGCGAGGATGGAGCCGGGAGCGGACGGCGCCACGAGGCCCGAGTTGGTGATGGACAAGGTGGCAATACCCGTCATGCCGCCAGCGATCGCGGCCAGGATCAGCAGCGGGCGCATCAGGACGTACGGGAAGTAGATTTCGTGGATGCCGCCGAAGAAGTGGATGATGGCAGCGCCCGGGGCGGAGGCCTTCGCTGCACCGCGGCCGAAGAACATGTAGGCGAGCAGGATGCCGAAGCCGGGACCCGGGTTGGCCTCAAGCAGGAACAGGATGGACTTGCCCTGCTCCAGAGACTGCTGGATGCCCAGCGGGGTGAGTACGCCGTGGTTGATGGCGTTATTCAGGAACAGCACCTTGGCGGGCTCGATGAAGATGCTGGTCAGGGGAAGCAGGCCGTTGCTGACCAGGAACTGGACCACATTGCCGGCGGCCGTGCTGAAGGCCGTGACCAGTGGGGAGATCCCGTAGAAGCCCAGCATGGCCAACAGGCCGCCCCAGATGCCGGCGGAGAAATTGTTCACCAGCATCTCGAAGCCAGGCCGGATCTTGCCGTCCCAGAGCGAGTCGATCTTCTTCATGGTCCAGCCGCCCAGGGGCCCCATGATCATGGCGCCAATGAACATCGGGATGCCGGCGCCGACGATGACGCCCATGGTGCCGATAGCACCCACCACGCCGCCGCGGACGTCGTAGACCATGCGGCCGCCGGTGTAGGCAATCAGGAGCGGCAGGAGGTAGGTGATCATGGGGCCGACCAGGCCAACATTCGCCACACCTTCGGCATTGGTACCAAAGCCGCCCAGTTGGGGAACGGGGATCCAGCCCTTTTCGATAAAGAGGGCGGTGATGAGGCCCCAGGCGATGAACGCCCCGATGTTGGGCATGATCATTCCGGACAGGAACGTCCCGAACTTTTGGACGCCAACGCGCACGCTGGTACGGGGTTTTGCAACTGTCTCTGTTGCCATGTGATTTCCTAACCGTGATTCCTGCTGCTCCGCAGGATGGTCCGATATTTCGACGACGGTACTGCCTGTGCAAAAGTGCTGTTGTGCGGCTTGGGACCGGCTAGCTGCTGGTCGAGATCCGGTGAAGCCACTCTAGGAAGAGTTTGAGTTCCGAGCTGGAGAGCTGGTCTGAGTGCGAGGCCTGAAGTGCGGCATTCAGGGCAATCGCTGCCACCACTACCGAGGACTTCCCGGAGTCATCCGGGCTGCCACCGGCAGACTGGTCCGCGGACACCGCAAAAATCATGGCGTCCCGCGTCATGGTGGACAATTCAAGGTTCCGTTCAGCGGCAGGCTCCGCAATCAGCATGAGGGTCACCCCTACGTTGGCGGCCAGGATGGATCTGGCTGCTTCCCGCGGCTGGACGTTCAGCTGGCCTGCCACCGCTGCTTTGTTCAGCATCTCCTCCATCAGGGCCTCGGCATCGGCAACGATGGCGGGACGGCTTTCAGGACGGATATTGCCGAACATCACCAAGTACAGTTCCGGCTGGTTGAGCCCGAACTGGACGTGGTTGTCCCACATCCGCCGGATGTCCTCCAGCGGGTGTCCGGACGGGGCGAAATCCCTTTCCCCCGCGACATATTCCTCAAATCCCGCGGCGACGACGGCGTCAAACAGACCTTCCTTGTCACCGAAGTGGTGATACAGAGTAGGTGCCGTAACCCCTGCCAGCTGCGTGATCTGGCGGGTGGAGACGGGTGCCCCCGCGGATTTTGCCAGCAATTCGGCCGCTGCACGCAGCAGCCGCATTTTGGGGGGAAGCTGGCCATCCAAACTCATAACCGCTACCCTATCACCTATAGCATTGCTATATGAACTGAATCACATACAATTTTTTCAGGCACGTTTCGCGCCACCTGACGTAGCAGTCACGGCGCCCCGGCATGGCGCCGGGAACCTTGGCGGGCCTGGCTACCGGCAGAGAATGAGGACCTTCAGTGCAGAACTTCCCAGGAGTTGGCGTCAGCCCAGGCCGCATCATCGGCATCGTCCGGCAGATGCCCAAACCGATCAGCGAACCGCCTGCGGGCGAGCAGCTGGCCGCCGGTGTCACGCCTGAGGATGCAACCGCAGCACTCAAGGCAGCCTCGCAGGCCGTCCACGACGAACTCAAGGCCCGTGCCGCCCACGCCACCGGGGACGGCAAGGCTGTCCTGGAGGCCACGGCACTGATGGCCAAGGACACCATGCTGATCAAGGGCGCGGCCAAGCTTGTTACCCGCGGCCTCTCGAGCGAACGCGCCATCTGGGAATCCGGTTCCTCGGTCTCGGAAATGCTCCACAACCTGGGCGGGTACATGGCCGAACGCGCCACGGACGTCCTGGACGTCCGCGCCCGGATCGTTGCCGAACTTCGCGGCGTTCCTGCGCCCGGCATCCCCACCTCCAGCACGCCGTTTGTGCTCGTGGCGGAGGACCTGGCACCGGCCGACACCGCGACCCTTGACCCGAACAAGGTCCTGGCACTCGTGACAGCAGGCGGCGGACCGCAGTCCCACACCGCCATCATTGCCCGTTCGCTTGGCCTGCCGGCCGTGGTGGCTGCTGTGGGAGTAGACGAGCTCGCGGATGGCACGGAAGTCTATGTTGACGGCGCCGCAGGCAGCATCACCGCCGATCCCGACGACTCGCTGCGTGCCGCGGCGGATGCGTGGGCGGCCACGGCTTCCCTGCTGGCTGAGTTCAGCGGCACGGGCACGACGGCGGATGGCCACCTGGTGCCGCTGCTCGCCAACGTGGGCGGCGGCAAGGACGCCGAGGCGGCCGCCAAGCTCGGCGCCCAGGGCGTGGGCCTGTTCCGCACCGAATTCTGCTTCCTGGAACGCGACTCCGAGCCCACCGTCGAGGAACAGGCCGCAGCCTACAAGAGCGTCTTTGATGCCTTCCCGGGGAAGAAGGTGGTGCTTCGTACGCTCGACGCCGGCGCTGACAAGCCCCTCCCGTTCCTGACCGACTCCACGGAACCCAACCCGGCCCTGGGGGTCCGCGGCTATCGCACGGACTTCACCACGCCCGGTGTCCTCGACCGCCAGCTGGAAGCCATTGCCCTGGCTGAGAAGCAGTCCGAAGCGGACGTGTGGGTCATGGCTCCAATGATTTCGACGGCGGAAGAAGCGGCCCGCTTCGCTTCAATGTGCGCCGACGCCGGCATCCGGACGCCCGGGGTCATGGTGGAAGTTCCTTCCGCCGCCCTCACTGCCGAAGCGATCCTGCGCGAGGTGGGCTTCGCGAGCCTGGGCACGAACGACCTCACCCAGTACGCCATGGCCGCGGACCGCCAGCTGGGCCCGCTCGCCAACCTGAATACGCCCTGGCAGCCCGCAGTCCTCCGCCTGGTGGGGCTGACGGTGGAAGGCTCCCGCGCCGAAGGCAATAACAAACCTGTGGGTGTCTGCGGTGAGGCCGCAGCCGACCCCGCCCTCGCCGTCGTTCTTACCGGCCTGGGTGTGGCCACGCTGTCCATGACTGCGCGCTCCCTGGCCGCCGTCGCAGCGGTCCTGAAGACCGTGACCCTCGCCGAGGCCCAGGAGCTCGCCAAGCTCGCGCTGTCCGCACCCAGTGCCACCGAAGCCCGGGCCTGGGTCCGCGAAAAGCTGCCCGTCCTCGACGAACTTGGGCTCTAACGCCGGTGCCCGCGCGAACTTTCAACTACCAGGAGGAATGAAAATGCCCGAACGCATCGCCACCATTGCCAGCCGCTCAGGCCTGCACGCCCGTCCGGCCGCTCTCTTTGCCGAGGCCGCCGGCGACGTCGGAGTGGAGGTCACCATCGCCATGCAGGGTGAGCCGGCGGATGAGGCGCTGGACGCTTCCAGCATCCTGTCGCTGATGACGCTCGGTGCGGCCAAGGGCGACGTCGTGGTGCTCCGGGCCGAAGGTGACGGGGCGGATGCCGCACTCGATTCCTTGGTCAAGCTCCTGGAAACGGATCTCGACGCCGAGTAGTGCTCAGGCGGTAACACCGAATCCGTCGACTGCCCGGACCCAGCTGCTGATCGCGGCGGCCGTGGCTCCCGGAGCCGTGTGCTGAAGGACGTGCCCCACCCCGGGTATCTCCGCCAGGCTGCCTTGTGGCGCCTGGGCGGCGAGCCGTTCGCACCACCCGCGCCGGGCCACGGGGTCTTTCGCTCCGCGCATCACCAGCACAGGCTGGCTGACACCCTGGATCCTGGATTCGAGCGGATAGTCCATCATCACAGGCAGCTGTGTGAGGTACCAGCGCAGGCCGGTCCGGAAGTAGTCCCCAAAGACAATGACATTCGAGGACACGGATTCGCCGAACACCGCATCACGTGTGAGGGCCAACGCCTGGAGCGGCACCGATTTCCTGGTGCTGTCCACCACCGGGCCCATCAGCACCAGGCCAGCGACCAGTCCGGGGTCCTGGAGGGCAAGCTCCACCGCGTATTGCGTGCCCATGGAATGCCCTACCAGCACGCAGGACCGGACCCCGGCTCCAGCCAGCACACTGCTGACAAACGCAGCGTATTCCCCTACGGGCACCTGGCGGCCGGGCCTGGGCGCGGCGCCGAAGCCGGGGAGGTCCAAGGTGTAGACATCAGCCACCAGGGCCAGCTCATGGTGTAGACGTGCAAAGTAGCGGTGGGAAACACCGATGCCGTGCAGCAGCACGTAGGTGGGCCTGTTCCCGCTTCCATTTTCGGCGGCGGGTCCGCTGGCGTGTCGCGTTGCCGAAGCGTACAGCCGTCCGGTGAGGCCGCCCGACGTGACCTCCCGGCCATCACCTAGTTTCATCAGGCGAGCATACCGCCACCGGGTCCGCAGCAGCGGGTTAGGCTGTTGCCCATGGCATTGATAGCTCCCCGGATGACCGCCGGCCTCCCGGTCGAGGACGCTGAGAATCTGCAACGGGCACTGGCGGGAAGCCACGACATCACAGTCTTTGTGGACGGCACGGTCCACCGACTTCCGCCCCAGGCGCGGGACGCCGTCGTTGACCTTCTCAGCCGCTTTAGCCGGGGTGAGGCAGTGGCCGTCAGCAGCGTGGAGGAAATGCTTACCACCTCCCAGGCGGCGGAACTGGCCGGCATCTCCCACACGTATTTGCGCAATATGACCGATCGCGGCGAAATACCTGTGGAATACCGGGGCACGCACCGCAGGATCCGGCGGGCGGCCATCGTAGCCTGGCTGGAAGAACAGAAGAAGACGGACCAGGCGAAGCGGCAGGCCACCGAAAATGACGGCCCGCGCGCCCCAGAATGACGGAGTGATAAGGATCAAGCAACGATCTTGGCGAGGCCTTAAAAGAGGCTGACTGCCGGGGTTAGGCTTGATTTGTGGCGAATTTCAGAGGGTTGCACGTGGTGGCGGGCATTGCCGCCATGCTGGTTGCTGCCATGCTGGGATCCGCCATGAGGCTGAACAACACTGCGGTGGTGATGTCCAGTTGCGTAGTTTTCGTCGCCGTGGCCATGTGGGCTGACAGCGCAATCTCCAAGCGCCGCCGCGCAGCAATGGGAATTCAAGAAACCCTGACCCTGCAGCAGGCAGCTTCCCTGGACCAGGCAACGTCCCTGGAGTCCGGCCGTGAAGCTGCTCCTGCCACCCGCCAGGACATTCCGCAGCGCGCCGTCCAGGACCAATCGATGGCACCTGACGAACCCTCCAAACACGAAGGTAACGCCGCCTAAATCCTGGGCCGGGCCGCCCACCGGCGCATCTTCAGGGCAGCATGCAATTCCAGCCTGGGCAGGCCCTTGAGCGGGTCCACCCCGAGCAGGGCGCGGATACGGCCCAGCCGGTTGTAGATGCTGCTGCGGTGCAAATGGAGTTTATCGGCCACGTCCTGCACTGCTCCGTCGTTGTCGTACAGCAGCTCCAGGACAGGGATCAGTTCACCGTTTCGGTCGTGGTCCTCCAGCATTCGAAAGTAGACCGACCCGGAATCCGTCCAGGCGCCCGCCCCGCCGCCGGCCGATGCCAGCAGCTGGTAGACCCCGGTGGCCCGGCAGTCCACCAGCTCACCCAGCTGCGGATCCACCGCTGCTGCCTGCGCGGCCAGCTTGGATTGCCGGTACGCCTCTGCGAAATCCCTCGGCCGGGCGAATCCCTCGCTGATTCCAAGGATGATGCGGTGCACGGGGCGGCCGGACCGCTTGGCCAGTTCCAGCTGATAGTGGACCAGTACCTGGGCATGGTTGGCGCGGCCCGTGGACTCCTTGAACAGCACCACGGAATGCGTTTCGGTGCCCGCGCTGAACAGGGCCACGTCCACCCCGATGGTGGCCTGAAGTGCCGCCGACCGGTGGATCAGGGTGGACGCGATGGGGTCCGGCCCTCCGGCCCAGCCGTCGGAGTCAAGGACCGTGACCATCTGCCACGGCCCCTTGCCCTGAATCTCCTTCCATCCCGCAACAGCCGCCACAGCGTTCGCCTCGCCGGAACAGGCAGCCAGGAATTCTCGTTCGCGGCCGCGGCGGAACTCGGATTCAGCCGTGTTCGAATCCAGCAACAGGCCGGAGAGCATCTCGATTTCGTGGTTCACTTCCGGCAGCTGGGTGAGGATCGCCGTCGGGTTTTCATCCTCCGAGTCCTGCTGGACCCACAAGTAGCCCACCCGGAAACCGCGCACCATCAACGGCACGCAGACCCGGCCCAGCATGCCCAGCTCTGGGTTGGCGGGGATCACAACGGGGCGGACCGCCGTCGAAATACCGTGCGAAAGCTGCCAGGCACTGACGTCCACGGGGACGCGTTTGCTCAGCAGGAAGTTGACCCGGACGCGGTCGGCGTGGGACTGGTTGGAGCTGTACGCGAGCAGCAGCCCGTCCAGGTCCTCCAACGAAAGCCCCCGCCCGAGCTTCTGCGCGATGCGCTCCACGAGCTGTTCGACATCCTGCTGCTGCATGGGCCAACAGTACTGCCGGGACGGGTGTTGCCGCGAACGGACACGAGGCGACACCTGACGCTTGCACGCTGGACAAATGTCGAGCGGTGTTTTCAAAAATCCGCGGGATGGCGCGGCTGCCACAGTGCCGTCTCGCCGGATTCGTGTCACCTGCCTCACAACCGGATTTATTCTGGAATCAACAACTTCCCCCGCAATGCAAGGGCCTTCGGGCCCTGAAAATGGAGCCCACAATGATCATCGGTGTCCCCAAAGAGATCAAGAACAACGAATTCCGCGTGGCCATCACAGCGGCCGGCGTCAACGAATTCCGTACGCACGGGCACACGGTGCTGGTGGAGCGCGGTGCAGGCGTTGGCTCCGGCATCACCGATGAGGAATACGCCATCGCCGGGGCCGAAATCGTAGCCTCCGCCGACGACGTCTGGGCCCGCGCCGACATGGTCATGAAGGTCAAGGAACCCATCGCCGCGGAATACCACCGCTTCCGCAAGGGCCTGATCCTCTTTACGTACCTCCACCTCGCCGCAGAGCCCGAACTGACCCGGGAGCTGATTAACTCCGGCGTCACCGCCATCGCCTACGAAACCGTCCAGGAAGGCCGGACCCTGCCGCTGCTGGCCCCGATGTCCGAGGTCGCCGGCCGGCTCTCCGTGCAGGTGGGCGCCACGTCGCTGATGGCACCGGCAGGCGGCAAAGGCGTGCTCCTGGGCGGTGTCCCCGGTGTCCGTCCCGCCAAGGTGGTTGTGCTCGGCGCCGGCGTTGCTGGCACCAACGCAGCAGCCATGGCCTTGGGCCTGGGCGCTGACGTCACCATCCTGGACATCAACATCAACCGGCTCCGCGAGCTTGACGCCCAGTACCAGGGCCGCCTGAAGACCGTGGCGTCCAACAAGTACGAGATCGAAAAGTCCGTGGTCGACGCCGACCTCGTCATCGGATCCGTCCTGATCCCCGGTGCCAAGGCACCCAAGCTGGTCAGCAACGAACTCGTCGCCAGGATGAAGCCCGGCTCCGTACTTGTGGACATCGCCGTGGACCAGGGCGGATGCTTCGAGGACACCCACCCCACCACGCACCAGGAACCCACGTACAAGGTCCACAACACGATCTTCTACTGCGTGGCCAACATGCCCGGCGCCGTCCCGAACACGTCCACCTACGCCCTGACCAACGTCACCCTCCGGTACGCCGTGGCACTGGCCAACCTGGGCGTCAAGGCCGCCTTCGACCGCGACCCCGCCCTCGCCGCCGGCCTCAACATCGCCGCCGGCCACGTGGCGCACCACTCCGTGTCAGAAGCCCACAACCTGCCCCTCGTGGCGGACTGGCACGAACTGGTCTCCGCGTAAGTCTGTAGTTCGTCCCGCTGCGCTGGACGACACACATCCTCGGCGTGCTGCTCCTTCGTCGCTCTGACGCACGCTGCCGGATGCCTGTCGTCCAGCGTTCGTGGTTAAGCCTGCGCAGCGGCCAGTTCGCGTGCCTTTTCTATTAGTTTGAGGACCTCTACCGGGCCGGTGGGGTCTACTGGGAGGGGGCGGGCTGAGGCTGTGCCGCCGTCGAGGATCTTGTCCGCGAGGATCCTGTAGAACTCGGGGTAGGCGCCGCGTTCGGTGGGCAGCGCTTCCAGGTGTCCGTCGCGGCCCAGGACGCCGGCCCATTCCGGCGCCTCCAGCCCGAACTCCTCGTCCAGCGGGCTGCCGCCGGCCACGATATACGGTTCCTGCGGGTCGACCCCGTGCTTGGTGAACGCTCCCGAGGATCCGAGGATGCGGAACCGTGGGCCCTGCTGCGCGCAAAGCATGTTCATCCTCAGGTGGCTGGTCACCCCGGATCCGTGATTGAGGACAAGGAAGACGTCATCGTCCACTTTCTCGTGGGGCCGCCGCGCATGCAGCTCCGCGTGGGCCACCGTGGCCGGCCCCAACAGCAGGAGGGCCTGGTCGATGAGATGCGTCCCGAGGTCAAAGAGCACACCGCCGCCGTCGGCTGCTGTGGCGTTGGCCTTCCACGCTTTTGAGATGTCCGGGGACCAGCGTTCAAAGCTGGACTCGAAGCGGGTCACGCTTCCAAGTGCCTCCCCGGCCAACAACTTACGGACTGTAAGGAAATCCCCGTCCCAGCGCCGGTTCTGGAAGACCGTGAGAACCCGTCCCAGCCGCTCCGCCAAGGCGATCAGTTCCTGCCCTTCGGACGATCGGACAGCGAAAGGCTTGTCCACCACCACGTCGAGTCCGGCTTCCAGGGCGGCCTTCGCAAGCGGAAAGTGCGTGGCGGGAGGCGTCCCCAGCACCACCAGGTCAAGGTTCCCGGCCAGCGCAAGCACAGCGTCGCCGTCGGGCACTGTTTTGACGCCTGGATACCGCTCGGCTGCGGCAGCCTGCCGCCCGGCGTCGGATGTTGCAGCGATGTCCAGCGAGTAGCGGCGGTCCGCCGCGATCAGCGGCGCGTGGAAGACGCTCCCTGACAGTCCAAAGCCGATGACGGCGGTGCGGATGGTGCGTTCATCAACAGTTCCGGTCATAGGGCTACGCTACCCGCACGCTCTCTCACTTCCCGTGTGTTAAACCCAAGCGCTCCCTCACTTCCAGCCGGGCGACCGACCGGAAGTGAGAGAGCGTTGGAGGGGATGTTACTTCTTTTCCCAGCCCAGCGTGGTCCAGTCCGGGACCTGCGACAGGCTCTGGAACAGGGACGGGCCGTAGTTGGCCAAGCCCTTACGGACGAAGGAGATCTGCGGGCCGTTCATCACGACACCCATGGAGAAGTACTTCGCCATGTGCTCCTTCTCAACCTCCATTGCCGCCTTGTTGCGCTCGGCGTTGTCTTCGATGGAGGCGAGGTCGGCGATCTTCTTGTCCAGTTCAGCGTCGCCCAGGCCGTTCTCGTTGACCTTGGAGTCGTAGTACTGCTTGACGGCGTCCGTGGCGTCCGGGCCAACCGTGTAGCCGGAGACGCTCATATCGAAGTCTCGGCCACCAATGACCTTGCCGAAGTCGGCCGAGGCGCGCTGGTCGATGCCAACATCCATGCCGCCGGCCTGGAGCTGCTTCTGCAGGGTCTGCGTGAAGGCCAGAGTGGTGGGATCGTCACCGAAGTTGCTGATCTTGAAGGCAGCCGGCTTGCCGTCCTTCTCCATGATTCCGGCAGCGTTCGGGGCGTAGCCGGCGTCGGTCAGAACCTTCTTGGCAGCGTCCGGGCCGGTTTCCTTCACAGGGTAGTTGTCCTGGTAGTACTCGGAGAACGGCAGGAGCATCATGGAGCCGGAGCTGGGCTCTTCCCAGTTCAGGCCGTTGAAGCGGACCTTGCGGAGCGCTTCGCGATCGACGGCGGCGAAGATGGCTTCGCGGACGGCGACGTCGGTGATCTTCTGGGCGTTGATGTTCATGCCGCCGGCGAAAAGGCGCTGGCCGCGGCGGACCTCAGAGTTATTGGTGCCCTCGAGCTGCTTGTACAGGGCGATCGTGTTGGCCGACATGGCGTCGATTTCACCGTTCTTGAAGGCGGCGATCTGCGCGCTGGTTTCAAGCTGGCGGAAGACCACGCTGTCCAGGACCGGCTTGTTGCCCCACCATTTCTCGTTCGGAACGAGAGTCACGGTCTTGGCCGCGGCGTCGTACTGGTCCAGCTTGAAGGGGCCAGCCATCCATTCCGGGTGCATTTCGCCAACGAAGCCTTCGTTGAAGATTTCAGGGGTGTTGACGGCCGGGTGGATCAGGCCGAAGAACAGCGAGTCCAGCGGATAGACCGGCCGGCTGGTCTTGACGATGATTTCCTTGTCGCTGCTGCCGGCTTCGACGGATTCAATGAATTCGTAGGCCCCGGAGCTGACGATGTCGTAACCGGCATCCGGGCTCTTGAGGATGTTCCAGGTGTTCTTGAAGGCCTTGATGTCGATCGGCGTGCCGTCGTTGTACGTGGCTTTGTCGTTGACCTTGATGGTGACAGTCTGCTTGCCATCAACAACTTCGCTCTCCACCGACTCGCAGAAGTCCTTGTTCGGGGTTGCCTTGCCCACAAAGTTCAGTTTCCAGCAGCCGCCGATGCCGCCGCTGTTCACGGCCACCGGGTTGATGGGGATCTGCAGGGCGGAATTGTCAGAGCTGTTGCCGTTGTTGGAGAACCCGTTGAAGTCCGGCCCGATGCTGCCCAGCGGCAAGGTGACCTTACCGCCCGGCTCAAGATCCGCGGCAGGCTTCTCGTTGATGCTGATGAGCTTGGAGAGGTCGCTGCCAGCCTCCTGCCCCTTTGCCGTTTCCGGTCCCGTGGGTGTGCCACCGCCCCCGCAGGCCGTGAGCGCCAGAGCGGCAGCTACAGCCGCCGCTCCCCCAATCCTGGTCAGATTCTTCATGGTGTTCCCTTCATTGGTGCGAGTGGTGGTGCTTGTGATGGGTCGAAAAAATCTAGGGTGCATGGGGTTCCGCCGTTTCGTGGACCACCAGCATGTCCTCGTCCAGCTCACCGTCCGGGAAGAAGCAGGCGAACTGCTGGTCCGCTGGAGGCAGCCAGCCAGCCTCCAGCGCCTGTGCTGCGGCCGAAGCCGGAACAGCTTCAAGCGGCGGTTCGAGCGTGAGGCATTTCTCCTGCTTCGCCGCAGGAAGCGCCGCGAAGACGGGGCAACGGGTTGCGAAGTTGCAGCCCTTGGGCGCATCGAGGGGCGAGGGGAGGTCGCCCTGGAGGATGATGCGCTCCCGGGTGCGCTCCAGCTGGGGATCCGGGACCGGTATGGCGGACAGCAGCGCCCGCGTGTACGGATGGCGGGGGTTGTCAAAGACGCGGTCCACCTCGCCGATCTCCACGATCTTGCCCAGGTACATCACGGCCACCCGGTTGGAGATGTGCCGGACCACGGAGAGGTCGTGGGCAACCATCAGGTAGCTGAGGCCCAACTCGGCGCGCAGCTGGTCCAGCAGGTTGATGACGCCGGCCTGGACGGACACGTCCAGAGCGGATACGGGCTCATCGAGGACCACAAGTTTCGGGTTCACGGCCAGGGCGCGGGCGATGCCCACACGCTGCCGCTGGCCGCCGGAAAACTGGTTGGGGAACCGGTTGACGTGGTCGGGCTGCAGCCCCACCAGCTTCATCAGCTCCATGATCCGCTTCTTGATGGCCCGCTTGTCCAAGCCCGCGTTCTGCAGCGGTTCGGCCAGGACCTCATAGACCGTGAACCGCGGATCCAGGGCCCCGGTTGGATCCTGGAACACCATCTGCAGTTCGCGGCGCATGGCGCTCTTGGCCTTGCCGGTGGTGGCTTCCTTATTGCTGAGGCCGCCGATCACCACCTCGCCGTCCTGGTCCTTGTGGAACTCCATGATTTCCAGGAGCGTGGTGGTTTTTCCGGAGCCGGACTCCCCGACGATGGAGAAACACTCGCCCTCGCGGATATCAAAGCTCAGGCCATCCACGGCCTTGACGGTGCCGATGCGCCGCTTCAGCAGGGCACCCTTGGTGAGCGGGAAGTGCTTGCGCACGTCCTTGAGTTCCAGCACCGTTGCCCGTTCCGCACGGGGAATGGCATCGAAGCGGGACACGGGCACCGGTGGTGCCGAGAAGATTTCCAGGACGTCGGTGTCCCCACCCAAGGCATCGGACTTGATGCAGGCAGCTTTGTGTCCGGCGTGGCCCGCAGCAGGGAGTAGTTCCGGTTCCCCGGCCCTGCAGGCATCTGTGACCAGCGGACACCGCGGGGCGAACGAGCAGCCGGTGGGCGTGTGGATGAGGTTGGGCGGGATGCCCTCGATGGGGACCAGCGACGTCTTCTCGGCCACGTCCACGCGCGGCACGGCCCCGAGGAGGCCCATGGTGTAAGGCATCCTCGGGTCGTAGTAGATATCATCCACCTGTCCGGTCTCGACGGGCCGGCCGGCATACATCACCATGATGTCGTCGGCGATGCCCGCCACCACACCCAGATCGTGGGTGATCATCACGACGGCGGCACCCGTCTCCTCCTGCGCCGTATGAAGCACCTCCAGCACCTGGGCTTGGATGGTGACGTCCAGCGCCGTCGTCGGCTCATCCGCGATCAGCACCCGGGGGTTGTTGGCGATCGCGATGGCGATCATCACGCGCTGGCGCATGCCGCCGGAGAACTCGTGCGGGAAGGCTTTGAGCCTGTCCTTGGGGCTCGGGATCCCCACCATGGCCAAAAGTTCGACGGCGCGGGCTTCTTTGGCCTGTTTGCTCATCGTGGGGTTGTGGATGGTGAGGGCCTCGATGATCTGGGTGCCCACCGTAAAGACCGGAGTCAGGGAGGAGAGCGGATCCTGGAACACCATGGCGATGTCATTGCCGCGGTAGGCGCACATCGCCTTGTCGCTGAGGCCCAGCAGTTCCTTGCCCATCAGCCGCACGGACCCAGCGATTTGAGCCGTGGGAGGCAGGAGGCCCATGATGGCCAGCGATGTGACGGATTTACCGGAACCGGATTCACCCACGATCCCCAGGGTCTTGCCCGGCATCAGGTCGAAGTCGACGCCGCGGACCGCGTGCACCACCCCGTTCTCGGAGTTGAACCGAACGCTCAGGTCCCGAACCGACAGGACAGCATCCGACGGCGAATACAGGCCGGCGACTTGGAGGCGTTCGGCGGCGGATTGTGTGGGATCGGCCGGTTCGAGGTACGTTTCGCTGCTCATTTCGCCGGCTCCTTGACGCTGTTCTTCGCGCTGTCCTTGGGGGTCCTGTTCTTCGTGGCCTTGCCGACGGAACTGGAGCTGGGGTCGAAGGCGTCCCGCAGGCCGTCGTTCATCATGGCAAGGGAGCCTGTCAGCAGGAACATCACCGTCAGCGGGACCCAGAACATCCAGGGGAAGGTCTGGACTTGGGACGTGGCGCCGCCGATCAATACTCCCAGGCTTACATCGGGGACCTTGATGCCGATGCCGATGAAGGAAAACGCAACTTCGGCCAGGATGGCACCTGTGACACCGCGGGTGATGTCCAGGACCAGCAAGGATCCGATGTTGGGAACCAGGTGGCGCCACACGATCCTGCGGGGCGGGACGCCCATGTATTGGGCGGCCTTGACGAAGTCCCGCTGCATCAGAGACATGGACAGGGACCGGATAAGCCGGGCGGTGCCCATCCAGCTGAAGACCAGGAGCACGATGATCAGGAGGAGCCAGCTGGGCAGGTTCTTTTTCAACCCGTCCCCTCCGCCGCTCGTGGCCACAGCCACCACCAGCAGGGCAGGCATCATGATGAGCGCCTCAAGGACAAAGAGCATCACCTTGTCCACTTTTCCGCCGAAGTAGGCCATGGTGCAGCCGTAGACGGCGGCGACCAGGACGGACACCAGCCCAACAATCAAGCCAATCATGATGGAGATCCGGGTGCCCTCCACAGTCATGGCGTAGAGGTCGATTCCGGCCTGGGAAGTGCCCAGGAAGTGGTCCCCGGAGGGTGGCATGCCAATGTTGAAGGGGTCGATGGTCTCCTTGTCCCAGGGTGTGAAGTACCCGCCGACGAAGGAGAAGAGCGTGAGGCCAAGGAAAATGATGAGGCCCGCCACGGCGGTCCGGTTCCGCATGAAGCGCCGGAAGATAATGGTGGATTTGCCGATGACCGCGTCGGCGCTTTCCAGGTGAGCGTCCTGCGCTACTGCTGCCGGGTCGACGGCATTGAGGTTGGTCACGGCTACTGCACCCTCACTCTCGGGTCAACAAGCGTGGTGGCGAAGTCCGCCAGGATGGCGCCGAGGGCGAAAATGACTGAGCCATAAGCAAGCGTTGCCGTGGCGGCGTTTACATCCTGGAGGGAGATGGCGTCGATGCTCCAGGAGCCAACGCCCGGCCAAGCGAAGATTTTCTCGGCGAAGAAGCCGCCCGCGAAGATGGCCGGGATGGTGAAGGCAATGCTCTGCGCAACCGGGATGAAGGAGACCCGGAGGGCGTGCCGTGAGATGGCCTGGTTGCGGGTCAGGCCCTTGGCGCGGGCCGTGCGGACGAAGTCGGCGTTGACGTTATCCAGCAGGTATTGCCGCTGGGCGATCTGGTAAGAGCCCCACCCCACCAGCGTGATGGCGACGGTGGGCACCGCATAATGGGCCACCATGTCCACGAACTGAGCCCAGCCCTGTTCCATGCCAGGCGTCGAGATGCCGGTGACGAAGAAGATCCGCTCGCCGACGGTTTCATTGATGTTGATCGCACCGAGCTGCACGAGGAAGTAGGCAATGGGCGCCGGCACGATGTAGGCAAGGTAGCTGTACGAGGTGATGACGCGATCTTGGAACTTGTATTGGCGGGCCGCCGAGTACACACCGAGGGCGACGCCGATCACGAGCGTCAGGACGATGGAGGCGAGGAAGAGCCGTGTGGAGATCCACACGCGATCGCCGAACTCGGCGTTGATGTACGCGCCGTTGGGACTGCGGCCCCAGTCCCAGCGGGTCACGATACCCGTCAGCCACTCTACGTAACGCTCCCAGGGGCTAAGGTCCGGGTCCAGTCCCTTGAGGCGCATGGAGTTGGCGACCTGCTCTGGAGTGGGGCGCGGGATTCTTTCCTGCTCCAGCAGCGCAGGTTTGAGGGAGCTGACCGCAAGGAAATACCCGGCCGAAGTGGTCAGGAAGATCATAAAAACATAGGTGATTCCGCGCTTGGCGAGGTACCGGAGCATGTGCCAGCTACTTCTGTATCGCCGCTACCGGTTGCTCGACCTGTTGTATCAGGGAACTCCAGCGCGCTGGCTCCGGGGCGTTGGCCGTAACTGCTATCACGAGCTTGATCCTTCCGTCGTCCCCGGCCAGGCAGGGGATGCGCCGCCACTTCCGGGTTCCTCACCAGCGGGTAGCTGGCTTCCCGCAGCCGTTGCCGGCTTGGTCCTGGTGGACTATGTTGCGGGTCACATTCCACAGGAAATTACCACACAGATCCTGTCAAAAAGCGACCAAACGGACGGGAATGCCCCACGCCGTATCGAATCGTTATGAATAATTCAGTGGAACTGATTTGACAGACGCATCAATCGGGCCGGCCGGGCGGGTTACGCCCCACGCACTACACGGGTGACGAGCTCACGCCAGGACTCGGCGAGCCGCTCGGGCTCAATGCCATGCACCCGGACCGCGTGCAACAGCCGCTCCGGGTCCAGCGTGGCACTGAGGGCCATGGCCATCAGGCGGGGGTCCGCGTCCATGCCCTCCTCACGGAGGAGCAGTTCGATGTGCCTGTGCCAGAGGACGGCGGCCGGGACGTCGAAGCGGTTGTAGGCGGATTCATCGGCAGCGCGGGCAAGCTCCCCGTATTCCAGCACATAGGCGATGCGGGCCGAACCGAAGGCTATGAGCCGCTCCAGGCCGGGAGCGCCGGGACCCAGGGGCGGCGGCCCGAACATAAAGCGGGCCTGGAATTCAGCTTCGGCGTCACTGAGAAGTGTCATCATCAGGCCGGCCCTGCTGCCGAACCGGCGGAACACGGTTCCCTTGCCCACGCCGGCGCGCTCGGCCAGCCTGTCCATGGTGAGTCCGTCCGCACCGCATTCATCGATAAGTTCGCGGGCGGCTCCCAGCAGGCGCTCACGGTTCCGGGCAGCATCGCTGCGCTCGGTGACCGGTCCGGACAACGATCCGGGACGCAATGGGATGAAGCTCACATCCCACATTCTAGACCCCGGGAATATTATCCGGACCGTAGTCCGTTTAGATCGTGAAGGCCCCAACAGCCTGAGTTTTCCAGCCAGCCTGCGGACCCGCCGCAGCCCCGACCCAGGAGTCCCCATGTCAAAGAGCACCGTCCTTACCCTCGTCGGCAGCCTCCGCGCCGAATCCACCAACCAGAAGCTCGCCGAGGCCATCCGGCTGAACGCGCCCGAGCAGGTTGACGTGGTCATCCACGACAGCCTCGGCAACATTCCGTTCTACAACGAGGACATCGACGTCGAAGGCCAGGTTCCCGCCGCAGCTGCAGCCCTGCGCGCCGCCGCCAACGAAGCCGACACCCTCCTGCTGGTCACGCCCGAGCACAACGGAACCGTGCCGGCGTCGCTCAAGAATGCCATCGACTGGCTGTCCCGCCCGTTCGGTGCCGGTGCCCTGGCAGGCAAGCCCACCGCCGTCGTCGGTACCGCCTTTGGCCAGTTCGGCGGGGTATGGGCCCAGGATGAGGCACGCAAGGCTGTCGGCATCGCCGGCGCACAGGTGCTTGAGGACGTCAAGCTGGCAGTCCCCGGTTCCATGGTCCGCTTCGCAGAACTGCACCCGAAGGATGACGCCGAGGTTGTCGAGCAGATCAAGGGCGTTTTTGATGCCCTCGCCGCTGCACGCCCCGCAGCCTAAGCCCCACAGATACCGAATGCCCCGTCTACCGCAAGGTATCCGGGGCATTCGTTATGGCTCCGTGAGTCGCCGGGCCAAAGGGGCCTCGGGCGTGACCAACTCTTGTCCCAACCGGTACCGGAGCGGCATTCCCTGGCCTGAGTGGCGGCCGTAACGTTAAATGCACGGAAATGTACCGGACGGAATTGCGGTGCGGGATGGCGAGCAGGCGTAGTGCCACGAAACGGGCGGCGGCAGCAGCTGTGGCCCTGGTGCTTCCGCTGTGGCTGGGGTCCTGCGCTGCCGTGGCCGAAATACCCGCCGGCACGGCTGCCAGCGAACAGGCTCTCCCGCCTGCGGAACCCCTGACCCCCATTCCCCAGCCCCAGGCCGCACCACCCGCCGGGTCCTTGGGCGCTGACAGCCCGGTGGCGAGTCCGGTACCTTCCGGGGACACACCCGACAGCGCCCCGGCGGATGGGACTGCGATCCAGACAGGCGAACCACCAGCAGCCGCAGCTCCCGGCTCCGGCACAGGAGCTGGCAGCGCCGGTAACCCGGGGCAGGCCCAGACCGGGGTAGCGGGAACGGCACCTGCTGCGGAACCGCAGCCCGCCCAGACCCGCAGTCCCGACGAGCCGCCTATCGGCAATGCCGCCGGAGCGCAGTCCGTCACGGCGTACTACGTCCTCCTGGACGACGGCGGCAGCAGCGGTGTGCGCTTCGGCTGCAACGACAGCCTGGTGGGCGTCAAGCGCTCCCACACGGAGTCCACCGAACCCCTGCCGGCGGCCATCACCGCCCTGCTGGACGGATCCGAGCCGCCGATAGCCGATGTCTATAACTCGCTCTCCGGCTCTACCCTGGACTTCCTGTCCGGCACCTTTGACGGCACCACCGTCACGGTTTACCTGGCAGGCACCATACGTACGGGCGGAGTATGCGACATTCCCCGGATTGAGGCCCAGCTGACCCAGACCGCGGTATCGGCGGTGGGCGCCATCCGGGCCGAGATCTACGTCAATGGCGCAGGACTCGCCGAGGCCCTGAGCGTTAAGTAGAGCCCCGCTTATCCCCGAACAGGGCGTCCATGGCGGCGTGGCTGCGTGCCCCGGCAAGCTCGGACCAGTTGCCGTCGCCCAGCACCTCCTCGGCCACCCGGGAGACCGTTGCATACGCCGCCTTGGCGGTATTGCCGCCGATGCTGATCCGCTGCACACCGGCGTCGTGCAGTTCACCCACGGACGGCGCACCGACGCCTGCTAGTGCGTTCAGCGGCGCGTCGATCCGGCGGGACAGCTCATGGAGCACGTGCAGGTCGGTTACCCCCGGCACAAAAATCCCGCTTGCGCCGGCCGCAAGATAGGCTTCGGCCCTCGTCAAGGTCTCTTCGAAGGCCAGCTCCGGATAATCCCCGGACAGGTATGTGTCAGTGCGGGCATTGATGAAGAGGTCGACGCCGGCGGCGGACGCGGTCTCCCGGACCAGGTCCAGGCGGCGGCACTGCTCGCTGGTGCCCGTGAGGGGGCCGTCTCCGGAGTCCTCGAAGTTGATGCCAACGGCCCCTGCCTCCAGCACTGCCAGGACGGTGTTGCGCAGCTTCTTATCGTCGAAGCCGTCGCCACTGCCGGCATAGCCCGTTTCAATGTCAGCCGTGACTGGAAGCGAAGTGGCCGCAACGATCCTCGCCAGTGTGGACATGGCCAACCCGGCCGGAAGCCTGTTGCCGTCCGGGAAACCCATGCTCCAGGAAATGGCGGAGCTGGAGGTGGCAATCGCCGTGGCACCGGCTTCTTCCACGAGCCGGGCGGAGGCCGCGTCCCAGACATTGACCAGGAGCAGCGGCGCCCCGGAACGGTGGAGGGAGCTGAATGCTGCGGCTAGCCGCGTGGACTGCGGGGGCGTCATCATGGGTCTATTCCAGCCCGTCCGCCCCTTCACGTAAAGCTGCCGGCACGCCGACGTGCTTCACTGATAAACAAGTGTTGCCTTATCAGCAACTGTCGGTTGTATCCTGAGGGTGTGACCCACGAAACACTTGATGCCGCAGCAGGGCTGCTGCCAGCAGAAGCCATTGACGCTATCGAACGCGCGGCCACGTCCGCACACCGCCACGAGGACCTGTTCTCGGAGCGCGCCGCCAATATCAGGCAATCCGCCGTACGCGACGTTTTTGACATCTCCATGAGGCCCGGACTGGTCTCGCTCGCCGGAGGAAGTCCCTACCTGCAGTCCCTCCCGCTGGAGCGGCTGGCCCAGACAGCTGCCACCATCATCGCTGACGACGGCCTGACCGCCCTGCAATATGGCGGCGGCCAAGGAACGGAAGAGCTGCGTGCGCAGATTTGTGAGGTGATGGCGGCCGAAGGCATTCTCGATGCCGTGCCCGAGAACGTGGTGATCACGGCGGGCTCGCAGTCTGCCCAGGACGTGGCCACCAAGGTGTTCTGCAATCCAGGCGACGTGGTGTTGGTGGAGAATCCCACGTACGTCGGCGCACTGAACACCTTCGAGGCCTACCAGGTCCAGGTGGAAACCGTTGAGATGGACGACGACGGGCTGGTCCCCGAACTGCTGGAGGCCAAGATTGCAGCACTCCAGACCGCGGGGAAGAACGTCAAGTTCCTCTACACCATCCCGAACTTCAACAACCCCTCCGGTATCACGCTCGCGCAGGACCGCAGGCAACAGATCGTCGATATATGCCGTAACGCGAATATTCTGGTGTTGGAAGACAATCCATACGGCCTCCTGCGGTTCGATGGGGAACCCCTGGCCCCCCTGCGCGCGGCTAACCCGGCCGACGTCATCTACATGGGCTCCTTCTCCAAGATCTTCGCGCCGGGCCTTCGCATTGGGTGGGCCCTTGTTCCGGAGCACTTGCAGCGCCGCTACTACCTCGCGTCGGAAGCGGTCACCCTGTGCCCGCCGACGCTCAACCAGATGCTGGTGTCCGCCTACCTTCGCGACTACGACTGGAAGGGCCAGATCGAGATCTACCGCGGACTCTACGCTGAGCGGTGCCACGCGATGCTGGCCGCGCTTGAGGAGTACATGCCCGTCGGCGCAAGCTGGACCAGCCCTGAGGGCGGCTTCTTCGTCTGGGTGACCCTACCTGAAGGGGTGGACACCTATCCCCTCTTGAAGAAGGCCATCGATGCCGGTGTGGTTTTTATCCCCGGCGCTGCCTTCTCCCCGTCGGACGAACCGTCCAACAAGCTGCGGCTGGCGTTTAGCGCCGTGCCTCCCGAGTCCATCACCGAAGGTGTCCGGCGTTTGGCCCCTGTACTGCGGGAAGCCATCACCGGGCTGTAGCCTTGCCACACTGGATCAGGCCACTTACCAAAGCGAAGGAGCAAAGATGAGCGGAATTATTGTTGTTGGGGTAGACGGCAGCGGAACGGCCAAGAAGGCCGCCGAGGCCGCGAGGGACCTGGCGGCCGCCGTGGGCGCGTCACTCCATGTCGTCTCAGCGTTCGACAGTGACCGCACCGAGGTATTCGGCAGCGGCAGCGATCAGTGGATCGTCTCTGATGCTGATGGGGCGGAGCACGTGGCCAAGACGGTGGCGGATTCCCTCACCGGCGAGGTCAAGGTGACATATTCCGCCGCCCGCGGCAAGCCTGCGGAGGCACTCATCAAGGAAGCCGAACGTCTCAGTGCCCGGATGATCGTGGTGGGCAACAGACGGATGCGCGGCATTGGCCGGGTTCTGGGCAGCGTGGCCAACAGCGTGGCCCACAACGCCACGTGCGATGTCTACATCGCCAACACCTACGACGCCGACTGACCAGCAATCACTGAATCGCGGCACTGCGCACCGCCTGTACGGGGCGGTGCGTGGTGTCGCTTCTCACCCCCAGAACGCCATTTTCGTTACGTGACCAACGATAAAATTGGAGTGCCCCCGAAGGAGCGGACAACAACCAGCCGCACCACATAAGGGGCCCCCTTGATCACTCTCCAGCGCCGTCAGCTCGTTGGCCACGACATCCTCCTCGCCAGGCATGGCAACCACATCTGCTCCATGCGGGTGGACCGCGGCAACGGCCGGGTAGTGGCCCTGCTGGACGACGGTTCCGTGGACAGCGCCCCCAACCTCATCTCCCCAGGACTGCAGCTGCCGGACACCTTTGAAAGTGTCCTGCGCGAGGACTGGAAGTTCTTCGCAGGACTCTTAGCCATTGCAACCGGCGTCGGAGGCCTCATGATGGCAGCTGCCTGGACACTTGGAGGCACGGCAATGGGCGCTGAGGCCACCCAGATCATGTCCACGTACGCATCCTTCTAGGCGGCGTGCTGCCGGTTCGGCCGACAGGATGCCAGCCGAACGTCGGCTAGGCCAGCCAGCCCTGGAGCAGCCACCAGAAGCCCGACATCGCCAGCCCGCCAACGAGCGACCCGGCCACCACCTGGCCCGCCGTATGGGCGCGCAGCACCACACGGGACCAGCCCACTGCGGGAATCAGCACCAGCAGCGGCAGCCAGGCCGGACCCAGCATCATCACAGTGATAACGGCCGACGACGATATGGCCGCGGCGTGTCCGCTGATCTTCCAGAAGGGACTCACCGCTCCAGTCACCACAATGCCGCCCACAATGGTCAAAACCATCACCACAACATTTGGCGGCGCGCCGACAGCAATGAGCACCAGCAGCCCTGCCACCACCGACGCCAAGGCCATCAGCAACACCGGCGCCCTCTGCTCGCGGTTGCTGACATGGTGGTCCGTGACCTTGCCCAGCCGCACGAGGCCCAACAGCAGCAACACTGGCAGGACGCAGACGAACAGCGCGGCAAGGGCCCCGTAGCCAATGGTTCCCGGGAATCCAGGCTCGGTGAGGGGGCTGATCAGCAGCTGAAGCGTGACTACCACCGGCGGCTGGAAAACCTCCGTCAGCCATCGTGCTGACCGGTTTTGGGCGCGGAGGGCTGAATCAGTCAAAGTGCCTCGTCTTCCGATCTTCCGGGCTTGTTCGCCTACGGGGCCTGTGTCTGTGGGGTGAACCTAGTCCAGCAGGAGTGCCGGCTCCTCAAGGATGGCTGCGACGTCAGCCATAAAGCGGGCAGACAGGTCACCGTCCACCACGCGGTGGTCGAACGAACCGCCCAGGGTGGTGATCCAGCGCGGGATCACTTCCCCGTCCAGGACCCAAGGCTTCTGCTTGATGGTTCCGAAGGCGACGATCGCCACCTCTCCGGGGTTAATGATGGGCGTCCCGGTATCGATTCCCAGCGCGCCGATATTAGTGATGGTGAGCGTGCCGCCCTGCATTTCGGCGGGTCGGGTCTTGCCAGCGCGGGCCGTCGTGGCCAGGTTGTTCAGCGCCAGGGCAAGTTCCTTCAGTGAGAGATCCTGGGCATCCTTGATGTTGGGCACCATCAGGCCCCGGGGCGTGGCTGCTGCAATGCCCAGGTTCATGTAGTGCTTAACGTGGATCTCGGCGGAGTCGGTGCCATCGGCATTGTCCACCCACGTGGCGTTGACGCTCGGGTTCCGGGCTGCCGCCCAGATGACGGCCTTGGCCAGGATCAGCAGCGGCGAGACCTTGATTCCTTCGAAGTCACGCGAGGCCTTCAGCCGCTTCACGAACTCCATGGTGCGGCTGGCATCCACGTCCACGAAGATGCTGACGTGGGGTGCGGCAAAGGCGGACTCCACCATGGCCTTCGCCGTCGCCTTCCGGACGCCCTTGACGGGAACACGCTCAATCCGCTGGTCCTGCGGCTTATTGGCCTTGCCCCAGAATCCGTCGGCCTTGTCCAATTCGGCGTCGCGCTGGGCCTGGTAGCTCACCAGGTCCTCGCGGGTGACCTCGCCGCGGGAGCCCGTCGCCACAACGTCCGCCAGGTCGATTCCCAGGTCGCGGGCAATCTTGCGCACGGGAGGCTTGGCCAGGACCCGGTTCACCAGGCCGGTGATCGTGTCACCCAGAGTGGGCCGGTCATCCACAGCCGGGGTCTCGACAGGCTTGGCCGCCGGGACCCGGGCGGCAACAGGCGCAACCTCCGGGACCGGGGCTGACCCGGCAGCCACGGCAGGCGCGGTTTTGCGCGCGCGGCGCTTGACGGCGTCGGCCTTGGGACCGGATCCCACCAGCGGACCGCCGGCCAGGGCACTGTCCGTTGTGCCGGCGTCGGACGCTGGGAGCTTACCGTAAAGGGGCTGGACCGGAGTGGCCGGAGCTGGGACATCGGCCGGAGTGGGGTCGCCGGATACAGCGTCAGTGACACTGATGATGGCGGTTCCGACATCGATGGTGATCCCCTCAGGGACCAGCAGCTCGGTGACTGTCCCGGCGAAAGGTGACGGCAACTCCACCAAGGACTTGGCCGTTTCAATCTCGCACAGGACGTCATTGATGGCGACGGTGTCGCCCGGCTTGACCTTCCAGGAGACGATTTCCGCCTCGGTGAGGCCTTCGCCCACGTCGGGAAGGTTGAACTTGTTCACAGTCATGATGTCCTCGGTTTCGAAAAGCTCAAGTCCGCGCTCCGGGCCAGTAGACGGGGCGGCAAGTCTGAGTGGGGATAGGCGGACCGGGCTAGTAGGCCAGGGCCCGGTCCAGCGCCTCAAGGATCCTGTCGATGTCCGGAAGGTAGTCTTCCTCGACCTTGGCGACCGGGTACGGCATGTGGAACCCGCCAACACGGATGACGGGGGCTTCGAGGGACAGGAAGGCGCGTTCGCTGATCCTGGCCGCGATTTCGCCGCCGATGCCGCCGAAGGTGGGTGCCTCGTGGGCAACCACCAGGCGTCCGGTCTTCTTCACCGACGCCTCCACCGTGTCGAAATCGATCGGTGAGATGGAGCGGAGGTCGATAACTTCCACGCTGCGCCCGTCCTCGGCCGCAGCGTTCGCAGCGGCCAGTGCGACGGGCACCAAGGGGCCGTACGCCACGATGGTGGCATCCGTCCCCTCCCGGAGTACGTGTGCCTTGAAGGGATCCTCCGCTTCGCCGGCGGCCTCAGTGTCCACCTCGCCCTTGAGCCAGTAGCGGCGCTTGGGCTCAAAGACGATGACGGGATCCTGGCATTCGACCGCCTGCTGGATCATCCAGTACGCGTCATGCGGGTTGGACGGGGTGATGATGCGCAGCCCGGCGGTGTGCGCGAACAAGGCCTCGGGGGACTCGGAGTGGTGCTCTACCGAACCGATACCGCCGCCGTACGGGATGCGGATGACTACGGGCACCGTAAGGTTGCCGTTGCTGCGGGCATGCATCTTGGCCAGCTGGGTGGTGATCTGGTTAAAGCCTGGGAACACAAACCCGTCGAACTGGATCTCGCAGATGGGGCTGTAGCCCCGCAGGGCAAGGCCAATTGCCGTACCGATGATGCCGGATTCCGCCAGCGGTGTATCCACCACGCGGTCGGGGCCGAACTCCGCGATCAGCCCGTCGGTAACGCGGTAGACGCCGCCGAGGGGACCGATGTCCTCACCCATCAGCAGGGACTTGGGGTTGTTGGTCAGGGCTGAGCGCAGGCCTTCGTTGATGGCCTTGGCGATTGTCATGGTGGTCATCAGTGGCCTGCCTCTGTTTCTGCCTGTCCGGCGGGTTCCTCGCCGGCAAACCCTGCGCTGTACTCCTCGAACCAGGCAAGCTCCTCCGCAACCAGGGGGTGGGCTTCGACGTAGGTGTTCGCGAAGGCCGTACGGATGTCAGGGGTCTCAAGGTCGTGGGTAGTTCGCCGGACGTAGGCCGCAAGGTCGTCGCCGTCAGCCTTCACCTTGGCAAAGAAGGCGTCGTCTGCCATGCCCTCAGCCCGCAGGTACTTTTCCAGCCGGAGCAGGGGATCCTTGGCCCGCCACGCATCTTCCTCCGCCGACAGCCGGTACTTGGTGGGGTCATCAGCAGTGGTGTGGGCACCGACGCGGTAGGTGAAAGCCTCGATCAGCACCGGCCCCTTGCCTTGGCGCGCATGGTCAAGGGCCCACTCGGTGACCGCGTGCACGGCAATGACGTCGTTGCCATCCACGCGGATGCCGGGGAACCCGTAGCCCTTGGCCCGGTGGGAGAGCGGAATGCGGGTCTGCACAGTGCTGGGCACGGAAATGGCCCAGTGATTGTTTTGGCAGAAGAAGACCACCGGAGCGTTGTAGGACGCGGCGAACACCATGGATTCGTGGACGTCGCCCTCGGAGCTGGCGCCGTCGCCGAAGTAGGCCATGACCGCGGCCTGCGGTTCCGTACCCACGGGGTCCGAAGCGGCAGCGGACTTCTGGTCCCGCTGGATGCCCATGGCGTAACCCACGGCGTGGAGCGTCTGGGCGGCCAGGACCAGAGTGTAGAGGTGGAAGTTGGTGTCCTTGGGGTCCCACCCGCCGTTGGACACCCCCCGGAACTGGCGCAGCAGTTCGGCGAGGTCGACGTCGCGGGTGAGGGCAACGCCGTGCTCGCGGTAAGTGGGGAAGATGTAGTCCTGGGGCTGGCTGGCACGGCCGGAGCCAATCTGCGCAGCTTCCTGGCCGGTCAACGGAACCCAGAGGGCAAGCTGACCTTGGCGCTGCAGGGCCGTGGCCTCCACGTCAAAGCGGCGGATTGCGGCCATGTCGGCGTACAGCCCGCGCAGCTTCTCGGGATCGAGCTTCTCGGCGTACTGGCCATAGACGGGATCAGTGCCAAGCTTTCCGTCTGGTCCCAGCAACTGGACCATCGGCGCCGGGGGCTCGCCCATGGCAGCCTCGGCATCAGCCTCAAGCTGGTCGTCTACCGCTGTTCCGTCGAACTCGGTGGAGGGCAAATGTGTGGCGCCCATACCGTCTCCTTGCTTGCCGCATGCGGATGCGTTGCAATGTCGCTGGGATATATGCCGCTGGAGGAATGCATTCCGCAGCGGGCATATATATTGGCTTACTGATCCTAACTTTATCTTCAGTAGGTAGCGCGCGGGCTACATGTTAAGCGCTAGGAACGGCGTGGCGGCTTTGTATAGTCTGCACACAACCGCAGGAAACGGGTGTTGGCTTCCACCTCGCCGATACTCACCCGGACACCCTCGGTGCCGAAAGCCCGGACCGAGAGGGCCTGAGCCCCCGCCAGTTCGGCAAATTCCGTACTGTTGGCACCCAGGTCAAGCCAGACGAAATTGCCCTGTGCCTCGGGGACGAACCAGCCCAGTTCGCGCAGTTTAGCCGTAACCCGGTCCCGCTCATCCACGATGCTTTGTACCCTTTCTACAACCTGGGGGTAGTTCTGCAGCGAGACAATTGCTGCCTGCTCGGCGATTTGGGACACCGCAAAGGGTGTGGCTGCAACGCGGAGGTGCTGCGTGAGCCCAGGATTCGACACGCTGTAACCCACCCGCAGCCCTGCCAGGCCATGGGCCTTGGAGAAGGTCCGGAGCACCACTACGTTGGGGTACTTGCGGTACATGGCGATGCCGTCAACCGCGTCCTCGGCCCGCACGAACTCCTGGTAGGCCTCATCGATGACCACCACGACGTCGGACGGGACGGCCTGGATGAAGCGCTCTGTTTCCGAGGTGGTCAGAACGGGACCGGTGGGGTTGTTGGGGGTGCACAGGAGGATTACCTTGGTCCGGACGGTGACCGCCGCCGCCATGGCCTCGAGGTCGTGGCGCCCGTCCGCGGTCAGGGGAATGCGGACGCTTTCCGCCCCCGACAGGCCGACGCTGATGGGATACGCCTCGAAAGAGCGCCAGGCATAGATCACTTCGTCCGCCTTGCCGTCGTCGTTCTGGCCGGCGAAGGTGGTCAGCAATTGGTTGAGGGCGCCGAGGCTTCCCGCCCCGGTCACGATGTCCTCCGCCGGGACGTCGAGGAACTCGGCGAGCGCCGCGCGGAGCTTGCTGCTGAGGGGGTCCGGATAGCGGTTGAAGTCGGTCTGGCGTACGATGGCCTCCACAACGGCGGGGAGCGGGGGCAGCGGGTTCTCGTTGGAGGACAGTTTGTAGCTGGCCAGTCCGTCAACAGCGACGGGTGGCTTGCCGGCTGCGTAGCGGGGAAGCCGGCCCACCACTGGACGCGGCATGATTCCCCCTGCAAGGGTCTCTGGTGAGGTCATGCCAACTAGCCTACTTCTCCCCTGCCCTGGTGTTCGGGCGGTGTGACAGCATGGGCACATGCGCTCTTTCATCATGCGGGTCCTGATCAACGGTCTGGCTCTCTGGATTGCCAGTTGGATCCTGCCAGGCCTGGATATTTCCACTGCCGCCACCACGAACGCCGTTGCCGAAACCGGTGTCACGCAGGGCACGGATGCCATCGGGGTCACCCTGGCCTATCTTTTCGTGGGGCTGATTTTCGGCGTTGTCAACGCGTTCGTCCGGCCGCTGGTCAGCTTCCTCTCATTGCCCATCACCATCCTCACCCTGGGCCTTTTCACCATCGTCATTAATGCCGCCATGCTGTATTTGACGTCCTGGATCAGCGGATACACGCCGGTGCGTTTCACCATCGATTCCTTCTTCTGGACTGCGGTTCTCGCGGCAGTCATCATCAGTGTCATCTCGGTGGTGGCAGGGCGGCTCCCAGGCGCACGGCGGCGCTGAAGGACAGCTCACCGCGCCCGATCAATCTCAGACGGACGCGGAGGGGGCATTGGTTTCCGTACAGCCACGGGCGGCAGTTCGGGTGGCTTCGAACGGGTCAGTGCGAAGCGGGTAGCCGTTGCCGTGCCGCCGACTCCCAGGACGCTGCCCAGGACAGCGGTTGAGGCCACAAGGCAAGGATCATCGCTCACGGCAACGAGCCGGGCGCCTTCCTGGTAGTTAGTGAGCTTATGGCCTGGACCCAACCCTGGGTCCTCGCCATCGTCGGTTCGGACGTCGTTGGTGAGCGTCACGGTGACACGATTGCGGGTATCAGGACTGGCAGCGCCATCGGATCCAGGCACCCAGTCCTGCCTATGCTCCAGATGCAGGGTGCTGATGGCTGGGTCCGGTTCAATGCTGCCCACTGGAGATCCTGCCGTCAGCACGTACTTGACGTTGTACTCGGCACGGAACTGCGCGTCGGCCGCCATGTTCATGGCATGGATCCCGCCTTGGCTGTAGCCGACGGTGACCACGGATGCCCCCTGTTCCGCACCGGCTGCCCGCAGGGCCTTCAACACGGCCGCATTGACCTCGGCAGAGCCGTAACCCAGCCCCTCCGCGATGCCGGCTTCGTCGAAAGGATTGTCGCCGCCCATCTCCCCGCCTGCGGGCTGCGTGCCGGGAACAATGACCACGAAGGCTTTCTGACCGCCGTTATCCACTTTGAGGACCTCGATGTAGCCGTCTCCCCGTTCATCAATGAGCCGTGCGCGTTCCAGCAGTCCTGCCGGTGATGCGTCCAGCTCCACGGGATAGGACTCCACCTCGCGGGCAGCAACCGGGCGTGGCTCCAACATCCGGGGATGAAGTCCGGCCAAGCTCCTGATCATGGGGGTGGCCGCCCCTACGTGCGCGGCGGCCGAGGCATCGGCCGCAATCTTTCCAGCCAGGTATGCCTGCGGCCCGTACATGACGCCGAGTAAGGCCGGGATATTTCCCAATGCAAGCTCAGCGGCGTCCCTATTGAAGGAACCTGTCACCTCGGCATCCCGGATCTGTTTCAGGCAAGTCCCCAGCCCCGTCAAAGCGTGCTCCCGCCTGAAAGACATCACTGCCTCGGCCACTTCGTAGTCTTTCTTGCAGTCGCGTACCTGCTGGCTGATGTGCTGCAGCTCCGTCCGGACTGCCTGGATGCTCCACTGGGCCTCCCCGATGTCCATCAGGGCAGCCGTGCCGGTGGGGCGCGATTCATTCCCGTAAAGGCAGAGGTCTTCCCAGATGCGGCGAACCTCCACTTCCACGGCAGCCAACTCCTCCGCGGCGGCGTCAAGCTTCTCAGCGCCCCCGGCAAGTTCCTCCAGCTGAAAACTGATGCCGCCCAAGCCTCCGCGGATCTCCAGGGGACCGTCCACTGCCGGTCCGGTCAGGTGGATGGGTCCGCCGCTGCCGGACGGGGTTACCTCTGCCATCAGAAGCTCCCCGCCGGGCTGCCGGCCAAGGCTCCCACCGCCTGCGAGTGGCGCCTCACGGATGCTACTGCGTCCTCGAGCCGCCCGCGCGCCCTGCCCAGCGACACCTCTTGGAGTGCGACTGAATTCCGGTATGCCCGTCCTGCCGGCGACTGCCAGTCCAGGAGCTGGATCTCCCGAAACCCGGCGAGGACCTTTTCCACCCGCCCAAGACACAAGTCAACCCGGCCTGCCAACCGCTGAACCTCATAACTGCGGGACTCGCATGCCGCCATGTCGGCTGCTGCCACGTCACTGCCCATGTCCAAATCCCCCTGCAGGTCGGGATGCCTGATCCCTTAGCCGCCGCTGTCTGGACCTGACGCTACGGAACGGCGCCCGGCCACGGAAGCACCGCCGTCGGCTATGTGGACAAGTCACACCCAGCAGCCGCTTAAGCGGGGGGTGGGCAGTTCGTGAAAGAATCAGCACATGCCTGAAACTGCCGCCACAGCTGATACCCGCACGCCCTCCGGACGCCTGGCCCTCGCCGCGTCACCGGACCAGATCGCCCTGGGCCCGCTGGACGGCCGCTACCAGTCCGCCGTCGCACGCCTTGTTGACTACCTGTCCGAGGCGGCCCTCAACCGCGACCGTGTGGCCGTCGAAGTCGAATGGCTCATTCACCTGACCAGCAACAACGTCCTTCCCGGCGCCGGCCCGCTCACAGCGGAACAGCAAGAGAAGCTCCGCGGCATCGTCACTGAATTCGATTCCGCCTCGGTCTCCGAACTCGCCGAGATCGAGGCCGTCACCGTCCACGACGTGAAAGCCGTGGAGTACTACATCGGCCGCCGCCTGCCCGCCATCGGCATCGAGCATCTGACCGCCATGGTCCACTTCGGCTGCACTTCAGAAGACATCAACAACCTCTCCTACGCACTGGGCGTCAAGGGTGCTGTGGAGGACGTGTGGCTGCCTGCCGCCCGTGCCCTTGTGGCGCAGATCAGCAAGATGGCCGAGGACAACCGCGCAGTTCCCATGCTGTCCCGCACGCACGGCCAGCCGGCCACGCCCACCACGCTGGGCAAGGAACTTGCTGTCATCGCGCACCGGTTGACCCGCCAGTTGGACCGCATTGCCAAGACCGAATACCTCGGCAAGATCAACGGCGCCACCGGCACCTACGCAGCCCACGTGGCTTCAGTTCCCGGAGCCGACTGGCAGCAGGTTTCCAAGTCCTTCGTGGAGGGGTTGGGCCTGACCTGGAACCCGCTGACCACCCAGATTGAAAGCCACGACTGGCAGGCGGAGCTGTACGCCGACGTCGCGCGCTTCAACCGGATTCTGCACAACGTCTGCACGGACATTTGGAGCTACATCTCCATCGGCTACTTTGCCCAGATCCCCGTGGCCGGCGCCACCGGATCCTCGACGATGCCGCACAAGGTCAACCCGATCCGGTTCGAAAACGCCGAGGCCAACCTCGAAATTTCCTCGGGCCTCCTGGACGTGCTGGGCTCCACGCTGGTCACGTCCCGCTGGCAGCGCGACCTCACGGACTCCTCCAGCCAGCGCAACATCGGCGTGGCATTCGGCCACTCCCTGCTGGCCATCTCCAACGTCGCCAAGGGCCTGGACCGCCTCGACGTAGCCGAGGACGTCCTCGCCGGTGACCTGGACACCAACTGGGAAGTCCTGGGCGAGGCCATCCAAATGGTCATGCGGGCCGAGGCGATTGCCGGCGTCGAAGGAATGGAAAACCCGTACGAGCGCCTGAAGGACCTCACCCGCGGACAGCGTGTGGATGCCGCGCGGATGCAGGAATTCGTCCAGAGCCTGGGCCTGTCCGCCGAGGCCGAGGCGCGCCTGCTCGCGCTGACGCCCGGCAAGTACACCGGCATCGCGGACCAGCTGGTGGACCACCTCAAGTAGGACGGCCTGTACGTCCAACAAAAGTACGGCGGCGCCGGGCTCCTCGAGGGCCCGGCGCCTTCGTTTTGGGCTTCGGTGTCCGCGCCTGGTTCGTTCCCGCCCAGTTGCTGGCCCGGGCTTCGCGCGTGTCGCAGTGACACGCCGTGTCTTGCCGCCCTGTGGCATCAGGAACCGGGAAGGAACGCACGACGCCGGACGGTCACGAAGGCGCCCCGGTCTTGCCGCAAGATGCGAAACTGGGAGCATGAAGTTGCTGCTCATCCGCCACGGACAGACCCCCGGTAACGTACTCGGCCAGCTGGACACGGCCCATCCGGGGCCTGGGCTGACGGAGCTGGGAAAGCGGCAGGCAGAGGCCATGGCCCGGTCACTCGCCGATGAACCGATCGGGGCCCTCTACGCCTCAACACTGCTCCGCACGCAGATCACGGCGGCACCGCTGGCACGGCTGCATGGCCTCGACGTTGAGGTGCTGGACGGGCTCCACGAGATAGAGGCCGGTGCACTTGAAAAACTGACCGACCACGAATCACACATGCGGTACATGAGCACGGTGTTCGCGTGGGCAGCCGGTGACCTGGGCCGCCGTATGCCGGCCGGTCCGGACGGTCATGAATTCTTCGAGCGGTATGACGCCGCCATCACCCGGATTGCCCAGCGCGCCGCCAGCAACGGGAATTCTGCCGCTGCTGCCGTGGTCAGCCACGGCGCCGCCATCCGTACTTGGGCCGGCCTCCGCGCTGCGGACGCCGACCATGAGTTCGCGGCCCGCCATGTCTTGTCCAATACAGGCATCGTGGCGTTGGAAGGTGATCCGGACGCAGGCTGGAAGCTCATCCATTGGGACGGGAGCCCGGTGGGTGGCCTTGCCCTGGCCGATCCCACCGCCGAGGATCCCACCGGCGGGACCGCCTAGCGTGTCAGTCCGCTGACGCGGGCTTCCCGAAGCGGACCTGGCGTGCCGTGCCCAAGGCCACCAGGTTGGCATACCGCGGGCGGCCGCGGGGAATGAGGCGGGAGGCCAGGGCCGAAGCTTCGGCGGCTGTCGGCCTGTCGGCTGCGTCCATGGCAGTGGCGGCGGCCAGCAACTCGTGCCACCCGCGGCCCAGGCTGTGCGGGATCTCGGGGCTGCGCAGGGTACGGGCCACGAGTGATTCCAGGGGTGTCCCGGGAAAGGCTTTTGTACCGGTCAGCAACTCAAGCAGGACAAGCCCGAGCGCGTAGACATCCCCGGATGGCTGGGCGGCCTCCCCTGATGCCTGCTCCGGACTCATGTAATGCGCCGTTCCGGAGGAAATGCCCGGCTCGGGCAAGGTCCCGGCGCGGGCGGCAATGCCAAAATCTACTATCCTCACAGGGCTACGCCGTAGCCCGCTCAGCATCAGGTTTGCAGGTTTGATGTCGCGATGGACCAAGCCCCGCGCATGGAGGTGGCTGACTCCGTCGAAGAGGTCCACGGCCCACGCGGCGACGTCTGTCCGGCTGTGGTCCGCGACCCTCAGCCTTTCCGAAAGGCTGGTGCCAAATGCAAGTTCCTCGACAATGAATGGCCTCCCCGCCTGCGGGGAGCCGTCAGGCACAAGTCCCTCCGCCACGAAGCCGATAATGGCAGGGTGGTCCAACCCGGCCAATATCCTGGCCTCATTGTGGATCCTTGCCAGCTGCTTGGTAGTGGAATCCGCAGCGATCTTGACCGCAACGTCGCGTCCGCCGGCAAGGTCCACTGCGCGGTATACCTCGGCCAGCGAGCCCCGGCCCAGCCGCTCACGAAGCTGGTAGCGGCCGAGGAGGAGGCCCCCGGCGGCCGCCTGCCCACCATTCCGGAGAGCATGGACCGGGACGGCCAGGGCTGTCATGGCCTTGAAGCAGAAACGGGATGGCTGGCCAGTGAACTTTCGAAGAACGGTCCGGCGCCCCAGGCATCCAGCTGGAAGCCGCAACTGCAGCGCCATACGGGCGGCAGGCGCACAGGCTCGGCAGGAGGTTCGAAGCTGTAGCCGGTCGCCAGCGGCCCCATTGTCGGCGTCCCCAGTTCCATCAGGCTTCCGCAGTGGACCGGAGCGTCCGGGCCCTCGACGGGATATTCGTCTTCGCAAAGCATGGATTCCGGTTCGCAAACTCCGGCAATACTTACCAACGCACACGCCTCCTTCACACTCACAAACCCCAGGACTGATCGTAAGCATACATATAACTAGTCAGACTAGCTAATCTCAGGGGCCGTGTCCTCGTGAACAGCGGAGGTCATGCTGTTGAGGAACTGCACCACAATGCGGGCCTCCTCTGCGCTCAGGCCTTCGGCAACAGACATCATTCGGCGATGCATGGCCCCCAGCGTGAGCCTCACCTCCTGATCCGATTCCGTGGTGGGAACGACGATCACCGAACGGCGGTCCGATGGGTGCGCCTCGCGGCGGACATGGCCGCTTGCAACCAACCGATCGATGAGCGAGGTGGTGGAAGCGCTGGTGATGCCCAGAATCCGGCTTAGATCCTTTGGCACCACGGTCTCGCCGGAAGCCTGCGCCCGCAGGAGGAAGCGGAGGGCGAGGATGTCGGTTTCGCCCATGCCCATCGAATTCCGGGTTGACCGTCGAACGGACTGTTCCGCCGCCCGGTAATCCCGCAGGGCTTTCAGGACGGCCGCCCCGGAGTCGAGTTGGCCGTCCGGGCCGTACCAGTAGCCGGATCCGTCAGTTTGATGTGCGCCCATTCCACAATCCTAGACGGGCTGGTATCTAGACAAGCTTGCGATCCGGCAGGTGGCCCGCAGGCGGCGGGCTTGCGGGTGCATGATGCCGGGGAACAGTAGTCGCATGACGCCGGGGAACAACACTGGACTGCATTGGCCGCGGCGACCATGATGAAGAGTAGGCGCGGGGAGGCGTGATCCCGGCAGCCCGCCGCGCACGGAGGCGCAGTGGCATGGCACGGACATCGGAGCAGACCCCCGCAGGTTCGCTGGAACCCGACGCGGATTTCCTCGCCGCATACTACGCGCACGTAGCGGCCGAGGACCTGCACAATGACGATCCTGAGACCCTCCGCGCCAGGGCAGCCCACCATCTGGAGCTGGCTTCCCGGCGGCGTCCCGGTGAGGCGGCCGTCGGCATCCTGAATGAACTGGACACCAGCGTCGTGGCGGTGGTCGCCGAAGACCTGCCCTATCTGGTCCAGTCGGTCACCGCAGAGCTCACGCGCGAGGACACCCCGATCCACCAACTGGTCCACCCCACCTTCCTGGTGCACCGCGACCCTGTTTCCCATTCACTGCTGGAAGTCCGCCCTGGTCCGGCCCGGGAGGGACTGGAGGCGGGCAATGCTGTGCCATCCGATGGAACGCCCGAGGTCTGGATCGGCATGGAAATTGGGCGGTTGGCCGACACCGAGGCGGCCCGGGCACTGATGGAACGGCTGCGGGCCGTCGTGGCCGACGTGCGTGCAGTGGCCCATGACGAGGCCGCTATCCATCGCAAGCTGTCCGCAGCCATCGCCGCAGCGGGGCAGGCGCCGCCTCATGCTGTTCCGGCGGCCCAGCAGCTCCGTGATCTGCTCCGCTGGCTGGCCGAGGGCAACTTCGTCTTCCTGGGCTACAGCGAATACAGATTGACGACGGCGGCAGGCGTTGGCTCGCTCGCCCTCAGGCCAGGCTCGGAGCTGGGGCTGCTGCGCCACCGAAGTCCCTCCGCCACACTCGTCCCGGACACCGGCCCCGGTCCCCGGAACAGCGCAGGGGAATCCGGCATGAAGGACCAGCAGGTCCTCGCCTTGGCCACCTCTGATGTTCGCTCCACTGTCCTGCGGGGATCGTACCTGGACGAGATCCGGGTGAAGGCCTTCGACCAGTCAGGAAAAACCACCGGAGAACAACGGTTCCTGGGCCTCTTCACACCCAGCGCCGAGCACCAGTCCGTCCGGCGGATCCCGGTGATCCGGGAAAAATTGAACGCAGTCAGCGACGCTCTTGGATCGGCGCCCGAATCCCCGCAGGGCAAGGATCTGATTGCCGCTCTGGAAGCGATCCCGCGCGAGGTGCTTTTCCAGATCGACATCCCAGACCTCAGCCGGCTCGCGCGTGAAATCATGCGCGCGGAACAGCTCCGGCAGACACGGCTGTTCCTCCGCCCCGATACACTCGGCAGGTTTGTGCTGGCTCTCGTCTTCTTTCCCCGTAAGCGTTACAACACCGCTGTCCGGCTGCAGATGGAGCGCGAGTTTACTCACGCCTTCAAGGCCACTTCCATCGAGTTCGAGGTGCGGCTCTCCGAATCGCCCATGGCGCGGATCTTCTTTCGGATCGGAACTGCGGAGCCACAGGCTGACACACGTCCAGCGGCAGTCCGCGAGGCACCAGCAGGCCAGCCTGGCGTCGACCCTGCCCAACTGGAGCGTGACCTGATCGCTGCCACACGCTCCTGGGCGGAAGGCCTCGACGAACTCATCCGCGAGCGCTTCCCGGCTGCGGAGGCAGCGGGAATTTCCCGCCTGTGGTCCCACGCGTTTCCGCCGGCATACCGCGCGGACTACCGCTTGGACACCGCGGTCCGGGACATTGCGAACTTCGAAGCATTCGACCTGGACGGAGACGGTGGCCGCCCCTCCGGCGATCCCCTCCTGACGGTGACCCGGTCAACAGCCACCCCGGGAGAGGCACGGATCCGGCTTTACCTGACACGGCCCCGGAGCCTGACGCAGATCCTGCCGTTCCTGCACAACCTGGGCCTGGAGGTCCTGGACCAGCGTCCATTCGGGATCCGGCGCGGAACGGCCCGCGAGCTGTTCCTGTACGACTTGGGCGTGAAGTATCCGGCCGGCGTAGACCCGGAGGCAACCAGCGACCTGCTGGCGCAGGCTTTTCGCGCCGCGATGCGCGGGGACATCGAGTCCGATGCAATCGATGCCTTGGTCATCAGGGAGGGCGTGGCGTGGCGGCAGGCCGTAATCCTGCGAAGCTACGCGAAGTACCTCCAACAGCTGGGAACCACCAATTCCTACGGCTTCATCGCCGAGACCCTGAAAAACAATGTCCGGGCAACCCACGCCCTCCTGGCGCTCTTCCAGGCAAAGTTCGACCCCACCCTGGAACCTGCCGCCCGGTTCCGTGAAACGGCCGCGGCGCGCACGGAGGTCCTGGCAGCCATCGAGGCCGTACCCGTCTTGGATGCCGACAGGCTGTTGCGCACGTTCATGAACCTGGTGGAATCCACGCTGCGCACCAACTACTTCCAGGACAAAGGGCACCTGAGCTTCAAGCTGACTCCGGCTGCCATCGTCAACGCCCCGTTTCCGCGGCCGAAATATGAGATCTGGGTTTACTCGCCACGGGTGGAAGGAGTCCATCTCCGCTTCGGCGAGCTGGCCCGCGGCGGGCTGCGGTGGTCCGAAAGGAGCGAAGATTTCCGCACCGAGGTCCTGGGCCTGGTCAAAGCCCAAAACCTGAAGAATTCCGTCATTGTGCCTACCGGGGCCAAAGGCGGCTTCTATCCCAAACGCCTCCCGGATCCCGCCGTTGACCGTACGGGATGGCTGGCGGAAGGAACCGAGTGTTACCGCATTTTCATCCGCGGACTCCTGGACCTTACGGACAACCTCGTGGTGTCACCGGCGGGCGAGAAGATAGTGCCGCCGCCTCAGGTGGTTCGCCACGACGGTGATGACTACTACCTGGTGGTGGCGGCGGACAAGGGTACAGCGGCCTTTTCCGATACGGCGAACTCAGTGGCGCACGAATACGGCTTCTGGCTCGGGGACGCCTTCGCGTCAGGAGGCTCCGTGGGCTATGACCACAAGAAGATGGGCATCACTGCCCGTGGGGCCTGGGAATCCGTCAAGCAGCACTTCCGTGCGTTGGGCATGGATCCACAGGCGCAGGACTTCACCGTGGCGGGCATCGGAGACATGAGCGGGGACGTCTTCGGGAACGGCATGCTGCTCTCACGGCACATCAGGCTGGTGGCAGCGTTTGACCACCGCCACATCTTCCTCGATCCAACGCCCGACGCCGAGACCTCCTTCCGTGAACGCCAGCGGCTCTTCAGCCTGCCGCGCTCATCCTGGGCCGACTACGATCCGTCACTCATCAGCGAGGGCGGCGGAGTCCACCCGCGCAGCGCGAAGGCCATCGGCATCACCGAGCAGGTCCGGGTTTGCCTCGGCCTGCCGGCCGGTACGTCCGCGCTCCCGCCGCATGCCCTGCTCCAGGCCATCCTCCGGGCGCCGGTGGACCTGCTCTACAACGGCGGGATCGGAACCTACGTCAAGGCTTCCTTCGAACGTCACCAGGACGTAGGCGACAAAGCCAACGACCCCCTCCGGATCGACGGCGACCAGGTACGGGCCCGTGTCATCGTGGAGGGCGGCAACCTGGGCATCACCCAGCGTGGCCGGATCGAGGCGGCCCTCAGCGGCACGCTGCTGAACACGGACGCGATCGACAACTCAGCCGGAGTGGACTGTTCGGACCACGAGGTCAACATCAAGATCTTCGTTGACCGAATGATCGCCGCGGGGCGCATGCCGGACACCGAACGCGGCCCGTTCCTGCACTCCCTCACTGACGAAGTGTCCCGGCTGGTACTAACCAACAACGCCGACCAGAACGTGCTGCTGCTCAATGACAGGCACTTGGTGCTTGAGTGGAGTCCCGGGTTCGAACGTGCCATGGAGTGGCTGGAGAACGCTTCGGAACTGGACCGCGGACAGGAAGCACTGCCCAGCACGGAGCAGCTTCGCGAACGGCTCCGGTCCGGCAAGGGGCTGACCTCCCCGGAGCTGTCTGTCCTTGCCGGCTACGCGAAAATCGAACTCGCCAAGGAACTCACGTCCAGCGACCTGGCCGATGACCCGTGGTTCCAAGGCACGCTCCGAGGCTACTTCCCCCACCAGCTGGCCGAACGCTTCGACGCCGAGCTGGACTCGCACCCGCTCCGCCGCCAGATCATCTGTACGGTGGTGGCGAACGACATGATCAACCTGGGCGGCATCACCTTTGCGTTTCGGGCAAAAGAAGAGACCACCGCCACCGCAGCGGCGGTGGCGCGGGCCTTCGTGGTGGCGCGCCAGGCGTACGACTTGCCTTGGATCATGGACAACATTGATGCCCTGCCCCCGGATTTTCCCAGTGATCAGGCCGCTGAACTCGCCATCCATATGCGCCGCGTCCTTGACCGGGCCACCCGCTGGTATGTGACGCACGACCACCGGGACCAGCGCATCGCCACAGCCCTGGCCCGGATCATGCCCACGTTGGAGCTGCTGCGAACGCGGACGTCGGACTACCTGCGCGGCTCCGATATCGACCGGGTCCAGGGGCGCCTGGCACACTGGGACAGCCTGGGCCTCCCGCGGGAGTTGGGCCTGCGTGCCTCTGATCTCCTGGAGAGCTTCGGCCTGCTGGATATCTCCCTCATATCCGAACAGGTGCACGAGCCCATCCCCATCATCGCCGATCTCTACTACGCGGTCTTCCAAAGGATCGACGCCGCCGGCCTCCTCCTGCGCATCACGGACCTGCCGCGCCAAAGCCGGTGGGAGACACTCGCCCGGGCGGCGCTGCGTGACGACGTCTACTCGGCCGTCGCCGACATGACCATCTCGGTGATGCAATCCAGTTCGACGCCGGGAGCAGGAGGACCCGACGCCGTGGAACGCATCGTGGCCTGGGAGCGGGGACACCAGGAGCAGCTGGCACGGATCAAGGACACCTTCGCGGAGGTGACCGGCCCGGGCCAGGTGGACATCGCGTCAATCTCAGTAGCGCTCAAGCTCCTGCGGACGCTCGTGCGGCAGTAAGCCCGCCGCGTTTGTCCCGCCAGGGCGCGCGGGCTGCACCATCACTGACTGTTCTCTGGGCGCTTACGCGAAGGAAACACCGCGGTAACCGCGGCCTCCTAGGCTTGTCAGGCATAACCCTTCGGCGAAACGAGGCAGCCATGCAGACCAATCCCCGACTCAACATCAGGCAGGTCACCTGGTCGAACCCCGTGGGTGCCGACCTGCGCCGGGCCCAGCAGGCGGAACTGGACGCCCGCTTTGGCACCCCTGACCACGAACCCGGTACGCCGCCGTCGTCCGCGGACTGCGCCGTGTTCCTGGTGGCCTACGACAAAGGCTCCGGGCAGCCCGTGGGCTGCGGTGGCCTGAGGCTGCTGGATTCCACGACGGCGGAGATCAAACGGCTGTACGTCCTCCCGTACACGCGGGGTTCGGGAGTGGCCAGCTCCATCCTTGCTGCCCTTGAGGCCGAGGCATACAAGCAGGGGATCACCCGGATCAAGGCCGAGGCCGGATCGGCACAGCCGGATGGGCGGAATTTCTACGAAAACTCCGGCTTCGAAAGCGTTCCCAACTTCGGCCCGTACATCGGAGTGGCGCACTCCTACTGCTACGCGAAATCCATCAACTCGCGCAGCGCCGCCCACACGGCCATGGCCTGAACCGGAGAAACTGGGCTGTCCGCTAACTCGCTGATCATGCGCCACAGCATCCCCACCGAGACCCCCGCCCAGGACTGACGACGGCGGCACGCACCGCCGTGGGCATGCCGCCCAGCGTTCACCGCACGTTTACGCACCGTGCCCTGAACGTTTTATCGGGTCCTCCAGACTCATCAGCCGAGCTGTTTATCGAATCGATAGCTATAACAGCCTGAAATTGGCGCGTCCGGCGATAGGCTGGCCGGACATGCTCCGCTGACAGTCCAGAAATGAGTCCTGATCGTGCGTAAATTGCAGACATTGGTTGCCGCCGCAGTCGCCGTCACCCTTCTCGCCGGATGCGGAGGCGGCACAGCATCGCCCGCCGCTTCAGGGGCGGCGTCTACCTCCCCGGCAGCCAGTTCCGGCGAAACCCTCGTGATCTACACCAACTCAAACGGCGAAGGCCGCGGCGAGTGGGTGACCGCCAAAGCCGCGGAGGCCGGCTTCAAAATCGAGATTGTAGGCGCCGGTGGCGCCGATGCCACGAACAAGTTGATCGCGGAAAAGAACAATCCCATTGCCGACGTAGCCTACGGCCTGAACAACATGTACTTTGCCCAGATCAAGGACGAAGGCGCGCTTGAGCCCTATGAGCCCTCATGGGCGGGCGAGGTTGACACGGCCCTGGGCGACAGCGGGGACGGTAAGGCTTACTGGCCCTTGGTCAAGCAGGCCATCCTGCTCGGTTACAACTCAGACAAAATCAGCGCCGACGATGCTCCGAAGGACTGGACAGATCTCTGGACCAAAGACGCACTCAAGGAACGCTATGAGCGCGTGACCGGACTCGGTACTGCCACCGCGCAGCTGGTCTTTGCCGGCATCCTCACCCGCTACAAGGACGACTCCGGAGACCTCGGCGTTTCGGATGAAGGTTGGAAGCAGGTGGAGCAGTACTTCCAGAACGGCAGCCCCGCCGTGGCCAAGACCGACCTGTTTGCCCGGATTGCCTCGGGCGAGGTGGACCTGGGACAGATGCCGTCGTCGATCATCGCCGAACGGGAGAAGTCCTTCAAGGTCAACGTCGAAACTGTGGCGCCGTCCGTGGGCGTACCCCTGGCAGTGGAACAGATAGCACTGGTGAAGGGGACCGACAAGAAGGAACAGGCGCAGAAGTTCATTGACTGGTTCGGCAGCGCCGAAGTCCAAAGCGCCTTTGCCCAGCAGTTCAACGCCATGCCGGTGAACACCAGCGCCGCCTCGAAAGCGAATCCTGAGGTAGTGGAGTTCTTCGCCGACGTGAAGCAGCAGGACATCGACTGGGATTTCGTGCAGGAGAACATGGGCGCCTGGGTGGAGAAGATCGAGCTCGAGTACATGACGTAGCCGCCCCCTATCCGCACCCACAGTCCCACCAGACAGGTTTCCCATGATCCGCTTGGACAACATCGAAGTTTCCTTCGGCGACTTCACAGCCATCCCAGACCTGAACCTCCACGTCAGGCCAGGGGAATTCTTCACACTCCTGGGCCCCTCCGGCTGCGGAAAAACGACGGCGTTGCGCACCTTGGCTGGGTTCATCGAGCCCTCCAGGGGAACCGTCCACGTGGATGGGAAAAACGTCACCCGGCTGGCCAGCGACAAACGCCAGGTGGGCATGGTCTTCCAGAACTATGCCCTGTTCCCCAGCATGAGCGTATGGGAGAACATCGCATTCGGACTCCGGGTCCGGAAGGAAAAATCCGCCGACACTGACCGCCTGGTGCGCGATATTGCGCGCCGGGTGGAGCTCAGCGAAGACCAGCTGGGCAAGAACGTGGCGGAGCTGTCGGGAGGTCAGCAGCAACGTGTGGCCGTGGCCCGCGCACTGGTTCTGCGGCCCAAGATCCTGCTGTTGGACGAGCCGCTGTCCAACCTGGACGCCAAGCTGCGGAACCAGCTCCGGCAGCAGCTCAAAGACCTGCAAAGCGAGTTCGGCATCACCACCGTCTACGTCACCCACGACCAGGATGAGGCCCTGGCCATGAGCGACCGCGTGGCCGTGTTCAACAAGGGAGTGGTTGAGCAGGTGGGCACGCCGAAGGACATCTACGACCAGTCAGCCACCGAGTTTGTCTGCAACTTCATCGGTGATAGCTCCCCGCTGACCCCGGAGTTCGTGGCGGAGCTGAACCGGCTCTCCGGCGCCGGCCTGGACCCTGACGCCAATTCCTACCTGCGGGTGGAAAAGGCGTCACTGACACCGCCGGCGGACGGAGGCACCGCCGTCGGGCTGTCCGGAACAGTCGTATCTCGTACCTACCACGGCCTGCACAGCCGCTATGTGGTGCGGAGCCGCGGCGCGGACATCCGGCTGTTGGTCAAGGAAGACGGCGGTGCCCACCCCGAAGCCGGCGCCGAAGCCACAGTGTACGTCCAGCCGGCCCACGTGCTGCAGTACCATCCGGGCACCGGAGCCGCCCTGGCCAAGCAGGACCAGGCAGTGGCCCTGCCATGAACCGCGGTCCCGCTAACATCGGCGGTAAGAAGGGCGGCAGGAACGGCGGCTCTGCCAGGAGCATGCTCCGGTCCCCCTTCGTCCTGATGGTCGGCGCAGTGCTCACCTGGTTTATCGCAGCGTTCCTGGTCTGGCCCAACCTCAACGTCCTGATTGCAACGTTCTTCCCGGACGGCAGCTTCTCGGGGCGGGCGGCCGAGAAGCTGTTCTCCTCGCAGCGCGCCATGAAGTCACTGGGCAACAGCTTCCTGCTGGCACTCGCCCTGTCCATCACGGTGAACGCCGTGGGAATCTTCATTGTGCTGGTCACGCACTACTTCAAGATCCGCGGCTCCCGTATCCTTTTCCTCGGCTACGCCACCACGTTCATCTACGGCGGCATCGTGCTGGCCGCTGGCTACAAGTTCATCTATGGCGACAAAGGCATCGTCACTTCCCTGCTGCTCACGGTCTTCCCCGGAATGGACCCGGCATGGTTCTCCGGCTTCTTTGCTGTCCTTGTGGTGATGACCTTCGCCACGACCACCAACCACATGCTGTTCGTGGGCAATGCGCTCAAGGGCGTTGACTACCAGACCATCGAGGCGGCCAGGAACCTGGGGGCGTCCACGTGGACCATCCTGCGCCGCGTGGTGCTGCCCATGCTCAAACCCACGCTGTTCGCCGTCACCATCCTGTCCTTCCTGACTGGCCTGGGCGCACTCAGCGCTCCGCAGGTGCTGGGTGGCCGGGAGTTCCAGACCATCACGCCGATGATCCTGACGTTCGCCAACAGCCCCACCTCCCGGGACCTGGCTGCGCTGCTGGCCGTCATCCTGGGCGTTTCCACCATCCTGATGCTCGCGGTCATGTCCCGGCTGGAGAAGCGCGGCACGTACTACTCGCTGTCCAAAGTGTCCTCGGCCCTGCAGAAACAGCGAATCACCAGCCCTGTTGCCAACGCTGCCGTGCACGCCATCGCCTACCTGCTTTTTGCCTTGTACACCTTGCCCGTGGTGCTTATCGTGTTGTATTCCTTTGCCGACGGCGCCGCGATCCAGACCGGCCAGATCTCCCCGGGCAGCCTGACCCTGGACAACTATGTACGGGTCCTCACGCAGGAGTCGGGCCTGCGCCCTTTCATCGTCAGCGTTGTTTACAGTGGGCTGGCCACCCTGATAGCGGTGGGCGGCCTGCTGTTTGTGGCCCGACTGCTGCAGAAGTACAAGAATTGGGTCGCGTCCGTTTTCGAATACTTGCTCCACATTCCCTGGATCCTGCCGTCCGCCCTGCTCGCCCTCGGACTCATCATCAGCTACGACCACCCGAATCCGCTCGTGGGCGGGGCCGTGCTGACAGGAACCACGGTGATCCTCCTGATCGCGTTCGTGACTGTGAAGATCCCGTTCACCCTCCGTATGCTCAAAGCCTCGTTCGCGTCGGTCAACTCCTCGATGGAGGAAGCCGCAGCCATCATGGGAGCCAAAACGCTGTATGTGTTCCGCCGGATCCTGCTGCCCATTGTCCTCCCGGCTGCTGCAGCCATCGCGGCCTTGAACTTCAACAGCATGCTGGATGACTATGACACCGCGATCTTCCTGGCGCACCCACTGGTCCAGCCGCTGGGGCTGGTGATCAAGGCCAATACCGACGGTGCAGAAGGAGTTGAGGGCGTGGGGAACACGTTCGTGTACACCGTGCTGCTGATGATCATCACGGGGCTCACCATGTACCTCGTCTACGGCCGCTCCAGCCGCCGCGGTGCGGGGCGCAAAAACGTCCCGGGGGCTGCTCCAGATGCGGCCAAGTCACCTGGGCTGGTGGCGGCCGGCGCAGAACCAGCCGCCCCCGTCCGCTGATCAGGTGGGGGAACCAGTAACGACGGCGGCGTGCGCCTTCGGGCGCCGGGCCAGCGTCAGCAGCCGGTCGCGCAGGGGCTGGGCGGCTTCCGTCAGCGCCACGCGCATCAGCGCGGACGACGCCAGGCCCAGGGCTTGAGTGCGGAGCCGCCGCTGGCGATCGTATGACCTCAGTGCCTCGTCAGCAGGAAGGACATTCAAAAGTTCCGCCAGTGTGACTGCATCGACTAATGCTTCGCAGGCTCCCCTGCCGAGGTTGGGCGTCATGGCATGGGCTGCATCGCCGATCAGCACAACCCGGCCGCGGACGAAGGACCGCAACCGCGGGGTGGTCCAGATCCCCTGGGCAAGCGAACGCTCCGGAGTGGCTTGGGCAAGGACGTCGCGGATGGCACCCGCGTGCCCGGCGTAGCGGATCCGTGCCTGCTCAAGGGCTGAGGCGACGTCGATTCCCTCCATCCCAAGGTTGGAGCGATAGCTCGCGTACCAATTGGTGCCGGCGGCTGCAGAGGCGATGCCAAAAAGATCTCCGCGCCCCCAGTATTCGCCAACGTGTTCCGGGTGGACAGGCACCGGAAGCGTACCCCGGACAGCAAGGTACGAGGTGGGCCGGGCTGCGGTCCGCTCCCCCCAGATGCCGCGACGCACCGCGCTGTGTACGCCATCGGCCCCTACCACCAGGCCGGCCCCGGACGGGACCGCGTGGAAGCGGCCCGTGATCCGGCGGACAGTGTCCGGCACGGCAGCGTCCAGCAGGCGCAGCAGGTCCACCCTCGAAATGCCGAACATTTGGCCGCCGTTCACGGTAACCCAGGGCACGCCCGCGGCATTGCGGATGGATCCGCTTCCAATCACCGGGCTCACGGTGCGGGCCTCAGCCAGGACACCCACTTTTTCCAGGGCACGTTGCGCGTCGGGCCACATGGCCAGCACTGTCCCAACCGCGGGCAACTCCGGCCGCTTCTCTGTGACCGTCACATCGAAACGGTCCTGGTCCAGGCAGGCAGCCAGTGCCAGCCCGGCAATTCCTCCGCCAACAATCGAGATTGTTTCCATGCGTGCGATCCTACTACTTTTGTAGTAATTCGGAAGGGGTCAATTACACTGGGCCCATGCCTGACCGCCGCACAGAACTTATGGACGCCGCCTTGAGGGTAGTGGCGGACAAAGGAATGAAAGGCCTCACCCACCGGGCCGTTGACGCGGCGGCGCAGCTGGCCGAAGGGACCACCTCCAATTACTACCGGAACCGGGCTGCCTTAGTGGAGGCCGTTCTGGACCGCCTGGAGCAGCTGGACGTCGCACTCCTGCAGGACCAGGGGCAGGCCGGCCCGCCCGGGAACATTGAGGAGCTGGCCCGTCAACTGGCCGCCCTGGTGTTGGCGCTGGCAGGACAGCACGCTGCCCTCACGCGTGCCCGATTGGCGCTTTCCCTGGACAAACCCGAGGCGGTGACCGCCGGGCATCTCCGGCTGGTGGGCGGGCTGGAGCAGGCGCTGACCGCCTTAGGGGTGGCTGACGCAGCCGCGCGGGCTCGGGACGTGGCGGATTACGGCGACGGCATACTGCTCCACATGCTCACCGTCAGGCAAGGCGAGCATCCGGACGTTGCAGCCATTGCCGCCCCAATCCGGCGGCTGCTGGCGCCCTGACGCTCTGACGCCCTGCCTGATTCCGCACATCGGGGACAGGCCCGCACAGCCGGCGTCAGCCCCGCCGTCGTACTTCAATTTCACGCAGCCTATGTCACGGCATTCTAGGAAACGGCGCCGGGCCAGCCGGTGTAGGCCTCGGCCAGGTAGGCCATGCCATTCCGGGAGGAGACCACGGAGTTCAGTTCGCCGAGCTGGCGGGCGCGGGTGAAGTCATCCGCGTCCACCGACGTGTGGAGCATGGTGGTCATCCAGTACGAGAACTGCTGGGCCTTCCACACGCGCTCCAGTGCCCGGTCACTGAAAGTGTCCAGCAGGTGCGTGGAGCCCGAGTTGTAGTAGCTGTCCAGTCCTTCGAAGAGGACCTTGACGTCATGGATGGCCAGATTCAGGCCCTTGGCGCCGGTGGGCGGGACAGTGTGCGCTGCATCGCCGGCCAGGAACAGGTTGCCGTGGCGCATGGGGGAGTGCACAAAGCTGCGGAACGGCAGGACCATCTTGTCGATGACGGGGCCTTCCTTGAGTTCAAAGCCGTTGCCGTTGACCCGGCTGCGGAACTCGGCCCAGATCCGGTCGTCGTCCCAGTCAGCCACGTTCTCATGGGGATCGCACTGGAAGTACATCCGCTGCACGGTTTCGGTGCGCTGGCTGATCAGGGCGAAGCCGTTGGCGGAGTTGGCATAGATCAGCTCGTCCGCGCTGTGCGGAGCTTCGGCCAGGATGCCGAACCAGGCGAAAGGGTACTCGTGGAAGTACCACTTCCGGTTGGCCTCCGGGATCTGGAAGCGGCAGTGGCTGCGGGAACCGTCCGCGCCCACCACGAAGTCCGCCTGGATCTCGCACTCCACACCGTCGGCGTCGGTGAACCACACCTTCGGCTTGCCTTCGAGGTCGTGCACGGTGGTGTCCGTGACGCTGTAGCGGACGTCGCCGCCGTCGGCCTTCCGTCGTGCTGCGAGGTCCAGGAAGACGTCCGTCTGCGGGTAGAGCCACACGGACTCCCCCACGAGGTCCTTGAAGTCGACGCGGTGGCTTTCGCCGTTGAACCGCAGCTCGATGCCGTCATGCCGGTCCCCGTCACGCAGCACCCGGTCCGAGACTCCGCTGTCCACGAGCAGGTTGACGGTGCCGTGCTCCAGGATGCCGGCGCGGACGGTTTCGGAGATGACCTTGTGACTGCGGACTTCGACCACGGTGGAGTCAATCCCGGCGTTGGCCAGGAGGTGGGAGAGCATCAGGCCGGCCGGGCCGGCGCCCATGATGGCCACCTGGGTGGTGATGATTTTGCGTGGTGCCATGGTTGTTTCTCGCTTCGTTGCGGGGGCTCGTGCTGGAAGAGCTGCGTGGGGCGTCTAGGCTTCAGTGTGCAGCAGGAAGCCTGACTGGCGTAACGCATATTCCATTCAACGGAAGTCCGAAATCAGCTACCGGCCTCGCCCAGTCGCCGGGCGATTCCCCGCGCGGCAGTCTGCAGAGCAGGAACCAGGGCCTGCAGGCGCATCTCCCGGAGCGGAACCACCACGCCGAGCGCTGCCACCGCGCGCTGCCTCGCGTCCAGGACGGGAACGGCAATGCCCCAGGTGTCCGGATCCACGACGCCGGCGAGCTGCGCAAAGCCCTGCAAGGCCGTTTCGCTGAGCAGGCCGCGCACCGCATCCCGCGTTACCTTCCCGGAGGGGTCGGCGAACTGCTCGAGGTACTCAGCCTGCAGCGCCTTCCCCTGGTGCGCCATCAGCGCGAGCCCGGCTGAGGAAACGTGGACGGGCATCCGTCCGGCCACTTTGGCCCGGTTGGCCACGGAACCGCGGTGGGACAGCCGTTCCACGAAGAGGGCCTCCCAGTGGTCCAGGACCGCCAGGTTCACGTTCTGGTTGAGGACCTGCTGGATGTCCTCCATGAACGGCATGGCGGCCTGCCGCAGCGCCAAGGTAGGCGAATTACGGTTCACCAGTTCCCACAGACGCAGCCCCAGCCGGACGGTTCCACCGGCGCCGGTCTCAAGCAGGCCGTGCGCTGCCAACTGCCGGACAAGCCGATGCGCCGTAGTGAGGGGAAGCTCCGCCCGGGCGGCCAAGTCCGAAAGCTGGAGGCTGCTGACGCCTTCAGGGAACGCTGAAATGACCCTGACCACACGATCCACCACAGAGTCCCCGGAAACTGAATTGGCCATGATCCGTCGCTTCCATTGAATGGGGTGACTTTTTCCAAGAATACCTCGCCGCCTGACTCAGCCACGCAGCCGGCGCGTACGCACCCAGCCATGTGCCGCCGTCGGGCAGTCATGGAAAGCTGCCCGTAAATCCTATGTTGCGGAGCGTTCCCACGATCGGAACGGCGGGGCAACACCCCCGAAACAGCACCACGTGATCCTTGGAACATGAAGCCCACCGCAAGCAGCCCTGCCGCGGCTGATTTGAGCTGCGAAGTCTGCGGCCTGATGCCCGAACCCACCAAGACCCGGCTCACGGTAGCGAATGTCGCCGTCATGCTTCCCATCGAGCTTCTGGTCCACGCCCTGGTGGTAGGGACCCATCTCCCTTACCTGGCCAAGGTACTGGTGCTCACCCTCACGGCCACCATCCTGGTGATCTGGGTGGCCGAGCCGTCCGCTGCCCGCGTCCTGCGCGGCTGGCTGCATGCACCAGCCCTGCGCCACCGCCGTCAGTTGGGAAAGGCACCGTCGCTGTGGCGGGCCCGCACCGTACTCCAGGACCAGCCGGGTTCGCTCCAGAAAATCACCAAGGCCCTGGCCCGCCTGGACACCAACATTTTGAGCATCCACGTCCACCCTGTGGCCGGCGGCGTCCTGGACGAATTTGTGCTCTCCGCCCCAGGAAACCTCAGCGAACGGGACCTGCTGGATGCACTGCACGACGGCGGCGGCTCCCGGTCCCATGTGTGGCCCACCACGGCACTGGCCATGGCAGACGGCCAGACCAGGGCGCTGAGCCTGGCGGCCAGGATCGCCGACGCCCCGGACGAACTGCCGCTGGCCGTGGCCGAACTGCTGCGCGCACGCATCCTCACGCCGTCGGAGGCTGTTCTGGAAAAGCACGACGCCGGAACGCGGCTGAAAATCCCTACCGCCTGGCACGGACCCCTCACGTTCGTCCGTCCCGGCGAACCGTTCACGCCCGCTGAGTCGGCCCGCGCGCACCGCCTCGCGGAGCTCGCCGAGATCCTGGCCCACCGCCCCGTCGCTGCCGGCCCCCCATCTAGGTAGCAGCAGATGTCGTTATGGAGCCTCAAAACGACATCTGCTGCTACCTAGTTGGGTTACATCCGGAGGGTGAGGGCGGAGGGCTCCAGGGTCATGAGGACATGCTTGCCGTCACCCTCGTGGTCGCCGTCGAGTTGGTAGTCGTCGTTGTGTTCCAGGGTGATCTCCACGGTTTTGCCTTGGAAGTACTCCACTGAGGTGTCCCGGCCCTTCCCCTTGCCGATCATGCCCGCGATCACGGAGAACCAGCCGAGCTTCCCCCGCGGTGCCAGAACCACCACATCGAGGAGGCCGTCGTCTACCTTGGCGTCGGGGAAGATCTCCAGGCCGCCCTGGACCTTGCCGCAGTTGCCCACCATGACGCTGCGGACCCGGCGGTGCACCACGTCCTTGCCGTCGACAACGATGGTGGCCTTGACCGGCTTGCCCGGCAGGTTCCGGATGCCGGCATCCACGTAGGCCAGCCAGCCCACCTTGTCCTTGAGGTCCTCGTTGGTGTCGGCCATGATCGTGGCGTCGTAGCCCACGCCGGCCATCACCAGGAACAGCTGCTCCTTGTCGGGGTTGCTCCGGCGGGCGCGGACGACGTCGATCTTCCGCTCGGTTCCCGCTAGGGCCCCGGCCATGGCGCCGTCAAAGTCGGTGACGTCCATGCCCAGGTTGCGGGCCAGGAGGTTGCCCGTGCCGAACGGAAGCAGGCCCATGGGCACGTCACCGCCGGCGAGGACTTCGGCCACACATCGCACGGTGCCATCGCCACCTGCGGCAATAACGATGGCGGCGCCCTGCTCCAGCGCTTCCTTTGCCTGGCCGACGCCTGGGTCCTCCTTGGTGGTTTCCAGCCAAATGGGTTCGCCCCAGCCATTCTCAGAACAGTGCTTGGCTGCGAGGGCACGCACGTCAACATCCACCGGCTTGGCAGGATTGACGATGATGGCCGCGCGCTTAAGGGCAGGGGAGCTGTTGCCTGTCATGGTGTCCTTCGGTGACGTTGGATGGGCGTTAATAGAAAGCGTACTTCCTAAGTCTGGATTTCCTGAGCCCTGGCTTCGTGGTTCCGGGCGTTGATCCGGGCCGACCGCACGATGGTGAAGACGCCGAGAGCATCAACCACGGCGATGACGGCGATCATCCAGTACAGGCCCTGCCCCGCCACCAGGACCATGCCGATCACACCGGTAACAACTGTCATGATGACCGGCAGCAGCCAAACGGGGCGGGCCGTTCGGGGTGCTTCTTCGGGCGTAGTCTGCGGGTAGCTCATGGATGAGTCTCCTCGTGAAACGTGGATGGAATCGCCAGCGAATGACGTGCCAGGCTGGTAAGCGTCAGGGTCGGTCCTATGGCCAGCAAGACTACAGCGCCTTCACAGCACCCAGGACTTTGGCCAGCGAATCCTTGGCGTCGCCGAACAGCAGGGAAGTCTGCGGTTCATAGAGCAGCTCGTTCTCGATTCCCGCGAAACCGGGCCGCATCGAGCGCTTCAGGAAGATCACCTGGCGGGCGTCAGAGACCTCCAGGATGGGCATGCCGTAGATCGGCGAGCCGGAGGACGTCTTCGCCGCCGGGTTCACCACATCGTTGGCGCCCACCACCAGCGCCACATCCGCGGTCCGGAACTCAGAGTTGATCTCGCCCATCTCCTTGAGCGACTCATACGGCACATTGGCCTCGGCGAGAAGCACGTTCATGTGCCCCGGCATCCGCCCGGCCACCGGATGGATGGCGAAGTCCACCTCGATGCCCCGGGCCTCCAGGGCCAGGGCCAGCTCGGCGGCGGTATGTTGTCCCTGCGCCACGGCCAGGCCGTAGCCAGGCACAATGATGACCCGCTGCGCGTAGCCCAGCAGCACTGCGACGTCCTCGGCGCTGGAGGACCTCACGGGACGTTCGCTCACGGCGGTGGATCCCGCCGTCGAACCTCCCCGGAAGGCGCCGAACAGGATGCCGGCCACGCTGCGGCCCATGGCCGCGGCCATGGCGCGGGTGAGGATGGTACCGGAGGCACCCACCAGGGTTCCCGCCACCACCAGCAGCACGTTGCCCAGCACCACGCCGGACGCGGCCACGGCGAGGCCGGTGAACGCGTTCAGCAGGGAAATGACGATCGGCACATCCGCGCCGCCCACCGGCAGCACCAGCAGCACGCCGGCGGCGAGACCCAGGACCATCAGCAGCACGGCGAGCGGCAGGGAACCGGTCAGGACGACGGCGACAGAGGTACCCACCGCGGCGAGCAGCACCAACGCCATCACTACAGGCAGTCCCGGGAAGACGACGGGGCGGGTGGTCATCAGTTCCTGGAGCTTCGCGAAGGTGACTCCGGACCCGGCGAAGGAAACTGCGCCCACCAGGAGCGTGAAGACAATGGCGAGCCGCACCCACGGATCCGGCGTATGGCCGAGTTCCAGGAGCGCCACCAGCGCGGCAGCACCGCCGCCCACCCCGTTGAAGAGCGCCACCAGCTGGGGCATCTGGGTCATTTTCACCCGCCTGGCCACCGGGGCGGCCACGGCGGTTCCCACCGCGATGGCCCCGATAATCCACGGAATATTGTCCAGGCGTGAGGACAGGAACACCGTGACGACGGCGACCAACGCACCGAAGGCACCCACCAGGTTTCCGCGGCGGGCGGTGCGCGGGGAGCTGAGGCCGCGAAGGGCGAGGATGAAGAACACGGCCGCTGCAAGGTAGAGCAGGGCGGTCCAGACCGGATCGAGGAGGGTCATTGTCCTTCCCCCTTGCCTACGGCTTTCCCGACGGTGCCATCCCTGCCTGGGGCTTCCTGGCGGCCCCGGAACATGTGCAGCATCCGGTCAGTAACCACAAAACCGCCCACCAGGTTGGCGGTGGCCAGCACTACGGCGAGCAGGGCCACGGCCAGGATCCCCGGATCGGCAGCCTGCCCGGCCACGATGATGGCACCCACCAGGATGATGCCGTGGATGGCATTCGCCCCAGACATCAGCGGCGTGTGCAGGGTGCTGGAGACCTTGGAGACCACTTCAAAACCCACAAAGACGGCCAGGACGGTGACGGTGAGCAGGCTCATGCCGTCCATCAGATTCCTCCCTCGCTGCGGACGATGTCGTTGTGGAGCGTTTCGTTGTGGACAGTGTCGTTTTGGACCGTGTCGTTTTGGACCGTGGGCGAATGGTCCGGAGGGGCGGGGATGAGCGCCGCCAGAGCTTCGGCCGTGGGCAAATGCCGCACCGCGCCGTCGTGCGTGAGGCAGGCGCCGGCCACCACTTCGTCGTCGAAATCTGGGCTGACCACCCCGTCCCGAGTCATCAGGGCCAGCAGGTTGGCCACGTTCTTGGCGTACAGGCGGGACGCATCCGAGGCCATCGCGGACGGTGCGTCCTTCAGTCCCACCAAGGTGACGTGGCCCTGCCCGTCTGCTGTGGGCACCGGAATATCTTCGCCGGGAACCGAGCCCTCCACGTTGCCGCCGGATTCCGCGGCGAGGTCGACGACGACGGAACCGGGCCGCATGGCCTGCACCATTTGCCGGCTCACCAGAAGCGGTGCCCGCCTGCCGGGTACAGCCGCCGTCGTAATCAGGACATCCGCCTGGGCGACATGCGGCGCGAGCAACTCACGCTGGAGGGCGCCGCGGTCGGCGCTGAGTTCACGGGCGTAGCCGCCGGAGGCCTCCGCCGTTTCGAGGTCGAGCCTGATGAAGGTGCCGCCCATCGATGCGACTTCATCCGCGGAGGCAGGCCGGATGTCGTTGGCGGAGACGCGGGCACCGAGCCGCTTGGCGGTGCCAATAGCCTGGAGCCCGGCCACACCGGCGCCAAGCACCAGTACCCGGGCCGGCGGCACAGTGCCGGCAGCGGTCATGTACAGCGGGAAGAAGCGCGGCAGCCTGATGGCGGCCTCCAACACGCAGCGGTAGCCGGCTACCAAGGCCTGGGAGCTGAGCGCGTCCATGGACTGGGCCCGGGAAATGCGGGGCACCAGTTCCAAGGCGAAGGCCGTGACGCCGGCGTCCGCGAGCGCCTGGACGGTGGCCAGTTCGGACGAGGGCGACGCCATCCCCACGGTAACGGCCCCGGGCTTCAAGGACCGGGCCGTTGCCGGTTCCAGCGGACGTACGTGGACCAGGATGTCCAGGTCGGCGGGATTCAGGGCTGGGACTGTCATGGCGCCGGCATGCATGTATTCGTGGTCGCCGTATCCGGCTGGGTCCCCTGCCCCCGACTCGATCAGCACGTCCAGCCCCAGGCCGGCCAATTGCTTGACCGTCTCCGGGGTGGCGGCCACTCGCCGTTCACCCTCATGGCGTTCCCGCGGTATGCCCAGTTTCACCCGCCACTCCCCTCACAGCCGTGTGCGGCAGTGCCTCAGGGTCCGTGTCCGTCCGTTTGACCGGCGGGAACTTCGCGAGCGGCACTGCTGCACGTAGTTGGCTAGAGTCTATGGCCAGCACCGCTCCGGCGGCAGTAGCGCAGCAGGCTTATGTGGAAACAGTTACCCACAGGGGCCCAGAAAAGGGCCCGCGGTCCAGTTCCAGGCAGGCAGAAGGGACAAGAGGGCGACGGCGGAACATTCCGCCGTCGGCCTCTTCTGTTTGTCTCGGCTACCGCCGGGCGGTCAGATCGGCCGAAATGAGCTTCGCCGTCGCCACTATTTCCTGCGCCACCGAGGCAAGATACGCATCCGGGTCCGGCTGGGCCGCGACGGATTGGGCCTGCAGGGACACGTTGACGGCTGCCACCACTTTGGGTCCGTCATAAACCGGAGCGGCGACGGACATAAGTCCAAGTTCCAGCTCCTGGTCCAGCAGGCACCAACCCTGGGTGCGGACCTTTTCCAGGACGGCCAACAGTTCCGGGACAGTGCCCAGCGCGCGGGGCGTCAGCGGTTTGATCTCAGCGGCGGCCAAGTAGGCCTTCAGCTCGGCCGGCGGCAGCGCGGCAAGGAGCACCCTGCCCATCGATGTGGCGTACGCCGGGAAGCGGGTGCCCACCGTGATGCCAACGTTCATGATCCGGCGGGTGGTCACCCTGGCGATGTACGCGATGTCCGTGCCGTCCAATACAGCCGCGGAGGTGGACTCGCCCAGTTTCAGCGACAGTTCTTCCAAATGCGGCTGGGCAAGCTGCGGCAGCGACATTCCGGACAGATACGCGTACCCGAGCTGGAGCACCTTGGCCGTCAGCGCGAACGTCTTGCCGTCGGTGCGGACATAGCCCAGTTCCACCAGCGTGTGCAGGAAACGCCGCGCGGTGGCCCGGGTGAGGTCCGTGCGGGCCGCCACTTCAGTGAGGGTCATCAGTGGGTGGTCGGTATCGAACGCACGGATGACGGCCAGCCCGCGCGCCAGCGACTGCACGTACTGGTCGCCCGCCTGCGGAGCGGCCTGCGTGTCTGCTGGTGCGTTGGTCATGGTTACCAATCCTATTCGGCGGGAACTGGCAGATGCCCCTCAACTCATGGGTTTGAGGGGATTGCTGCCAAGTTCGTGCCAGGGCCAGTGTTAAGGCGCGACGGCGGGGGCTGCTGTGAGCGGGACCGGCACCAGTTCCTGGAGCTCCTCCAGCGTGCAGCCGAAGGTTTCGCGGACCTGGACGCCTTCAGGCCCGGTAAGGAACACCGCCTTGTCCGTGTACACGCGGGTCACGCAGCCGACACCGGTGAGGGGGTAGGTGCAGGCTTCCACGATCTTGGAGGCGCCTTCGCGGGTCAGCAGCGTCATCATCACAAACACGTCCTTGGCGCCCGTGGCGAGGTCCATCGCGCCGCCCACGGCCGGGATCGCGCCCGGGGCGCCGGTGTGCCAGTTGGCGAGGTCGCCGGTGGCGGAGACCTGGAAGGCGCCCAGGACGCAGATGTCCAGATGCCCGCCGCGCATGATCGCGAAGGAGTCGGCGTGGTGGAAGTAGGACGCCCCCGGGAGTTCGGTGACGGGGATTTTGCCTGCGTTAATGAGGTCCTCGTCGATCTCCTCGCCCTGGGCTTCGGGGCCCATGCCCAGCATGCCGTTCTCGGTGTGGAGCGTGATGTCCTGGTCCGCTGTGAGGTAGTTGGACACCAGGGTGGGCTGGCCGATACCCAGGTTCACGAACGAGCCGGGCTTGATGTCCTTGGCCACGAGCCGGGCGAGGTCGTCGCGGCCCAGTGGCGTTGCGGATGTCTGGATGCTGGTCTGGCTGTTGGTCTGTGCGCTCATTTTCAGGCCACCTGTTCTGGTGTTCCGGCGTCTGCGGGCACGCGGACAACGGTGTTGACGTAGATTCCCGGGGTAACCACGGCCTCCGGGTCCAGTGCCCCGGTGGGGACGATCTCGGAAACCTGGACGATGCTCTGCTTGGCAGCGGCGGCCATGATCGGGCCGAAGTTCCGGGCGGTTTTACGGTAAACGAGGTTGCCCTTGCCGTCGGCTTTGAGGGCCTTGATCAGTGCGACGTCGGCGTGGATGGGGGTCTCAAAGACCTGCCCGCGGCCGTCGATGATCCGGGTTTCCTTGCCCTCGGCCAGCATGGTGCCGTAGCCGGTGGGGGTGAAGAACCCGCCGATTCCCGCGCCGGCGGCCCGGATGCGCTCGGCCAGGTTGCCCTGCGGGACGAGTTCCAGCTCGATCTGCCCGGCCTTGTACTTGGCGTCGAAGTGCCAGGAGTCGGACTGCCGCGGGAAGGAGCAGATCATCTTCTTCACCCGGCCTTCCTTGATCAGCAGCGCAAGGCCCTGGTCGCCCTGGCCGGCGTTGTTGTTCACCACAGTCAGGTCGGTGGCGCCGCAGTCCATCAGCGCGTCGATCAGTTCGAACGGCTGCCCGGCATTGCCGAACCCGCCGATCATCACGGTGGAACCGTCCCGGATGCCGGCGACGGCATCGGCCACAGTGTCTACGAAATTCAGCATCGCTTAGCCCTTTCCTTTACGCCGAAGCACCGGCAGTGACGTTTTCAAGCACCACGGCCAGGCCCTGCCCAACGCCGATGCAGATCGCCGCGACGCCCCAGCGTTGACCGGAGGCCTGCAGCGACCGGGCGAGGGTGCCCAGGATCCGGGTGCCGGACGCGCCGAGCGGATGGCCCATCGCGATGGCACCGCCGTGCCGGTTCACAATCTCGTGGCTGATGCCCCAGGCGTTGATGCAGGCCAGGGACTGCGCGGCGAACGCTTCGTTAAGTTCGACGGCGCCCACCTGGTCCCAGCCGATGCCCGCCTTCGCGAGGGCCTTGTTGGCGGCCTCCACCGGGGCGTAGCCGAAGTACTGGGGGTCGTTGCCGTGCGCGCCGCGGCCGGCGATCCTGGCCAGCGGTTCGAGCCCGAGCAGCCCGGCGGCAGCTTCGGAGCCGATCCAGGCCGCGGAGGCGCCGTCGGACAGCGGGGACGCATTTCCAGCCGTGACCGTCCCGTTCTCGGCCCGGAACACGGTCTTCAGCCCGGCGAGCTTCTCGGCGGAAGAACCCGCGCGGATGCCTTCATCCCGGACCAGGTCCGTTCCCGGAACCGGGGCCACGAGGTTGTCGTAGAAACCCTCGTCCCACGCAGCAGCGGAGAGGTTGTGCGAGTTCGCGGCGAATTCGTCCTGCTGCTCGCGGGTCACACCGTACTTCTCGCGCAGCCGCTCGGTGGCCTCGCCCAGGGAGATGGTCCATTCCTGAGGCATGGCCTTGTTCACCAGGCGCCAGCCCAGCGTGGTGGAGGCCAGGGTCATGTCGCCGGCGGGGTAGGGCTTTTCCGTCTTGGGCAGTACCCAGGGGGCACGGGACATCGACTCGGCGCCGCCCACCAGCATCAGATCCGCATCCCCGGCGTTGATCTGGCGCGAGGCGATGATCGCGGCATCCAGGGAGGAGCCGCAGAGCCGGTTCACCGTGGTACCCGGGATGGACACCGGCAGTCCGGCCAAAAGCGTACCCATCCGGGCGATGTTGCGGTTTTCCTCGCCGGCGCCGTTGGCGTTGCCGAACACAACCTCGTCGATCCGCTCCGGATCGAGCCCGGGCGCGCGCTTTACCGACTCGGTGATCACGTGCGCTGCCAAGTCATCCGGGCGGACGGCCGCGAGGCCGGAGCCGAACTTGCCAAACGGGGTGCGCACTGCGTCGTACACAAAAGCCTGATTCATGGTGCTCCTCTAAATCTGTGTCGGGCCCAACTAGGTAGCAGCTGATGTCGTTATGAGGGCTCAAAACGACATCTGCTGCTACCTAGTTGGGTGGGGTGCTAGTTGGGTGGGCCCGCAGCGTTGTCCATGTCACGGAACACCTGCTGGGCGGTCTTGAAGGCTGTGTTGGCGGAGGGAACACCGCAGTAGATGGCGGTCTGGAGCAGGATTTCCTTGATTTCGTCCCTGCTCAGGCCGTTGGTGATGGCTGCGCGGATATGCATGGCCAGCTCTTCCCAATGCCCGTGGGCCACCATGGCGGTGATGGTCACGGCAGAGCGCATCTGCCGGCTGAGGCCCGGGCGGGTCCAGATGCCACCCCACGCGATCCGCGTGATCATGTCCTGGAAGTCGTCGGTGAATTCGTCCTTGGTGGCGTTGGCCCGGTCCACATGGGCGGCGCCCAGCACCTCGCGGCGGACCACCATGCCGCCGTCGTAGATCTCCTGGCTGGTGGCGTCCGGCTGGACGACGCCGTTCCGTTCACTGCCCGGAAGCCCGCTCACTTGGCTGCCTCCCGGGATTCGCTCCAGGAGATGAGGTTCCGGAGCAGATCGGCCACGTGCCCGGGTGCCTCAAACGGCGCCAGGTGCGCCACCCCGCCCAGCGTCACGGCGCTGGCAGTGCCTCCGCCGGCGGTAATTCCCGCCGCCACTTCTTCGGCGAACGACGGCGGCGCAACAGTATCCTCGGCACCCGCCAGTGCCTGCGTGGGGACACTGATGCTGCCGAGGTCCCCGCGGACGTCAAAGGATGCCAGGGCCTCGCAGCAGAAGGCGTAGCTGAAGCGGTCGGCGTCGCGGAGGGCGTGCAGGAGGCGGCTGCTCCGCGCGGGTTCGCGGTCCATAAAGCCCCGCGCGAACCACCGCTCCGCGGAGCCCTGGATCATCACGGGCGTGCCCTGGCTGCGTACGGTTTCGGCGCGTTCCAGCCAGCCCTCCGGGGTGCCCAGCTTGGCGCCGCTGCACTGGACGGAGAGGCTTTTGAGTCGTTCGCCATGCTTGATACCCAGTTGCAGTCCAGTGGCGCCACCGAGCGAAACACCCGCGTAGTGGAAGGCAGCCCCGGGTGCGATGGAGTCCACGAGGTCCACCACTGCGTCCGCGAGGTCGGCCACGTCAAAGGTTTCGATGGCTGCCGGGGAGACGCCGTGGCCGGGCAGGTCCCAGGCCACGACGTCGTAGTCGGTGCCGAGCAGTGTTGCCGCCTCGGTCCACAGGAGGGTGGATGTGCCCAGGGACGGGCCCGCGACCAGCAGGGGCCTGTCCCCCAGCTGGCGCTGGGGCGAAAGCAGCACTGCCTTCAGGGTGGGTTTAGCCATGGTTGGCTCCGTTCGCGTCGTTGGCGGAATGGTTCTCTGCAGGAACTGGGGACTGCGCAAAGTCTGGAAAAGCAGCGAGGATACGCCGGGTGATCTCGGTGGCCTGGCCCAGGTAGCTGGCCGGATCCAGGAGCTGTTCCAGCCGGAGATCGGTGAGCTGGCCGGCCGGCACAGCCTCGCGGAGCAGGCGCCGGTAGGTAGCGGCCTGTTCCGCGGCCGGTGCCGCGAGGGTTCGGTCCACTACAGCTTGGAGTTGCTGCTTTCCGGTGGCTCCGTCCTTGTCCTCCAGAAGAGGCGCGACGGCGGCCCCCACCCCTTCGGCCAGCAGCAGCGGCCCGGAAAGGTCCAGGTTTCGGCGCATGGCGTCCGGGAAGACCTGCAGGCCTTCCGTCAGTTCCTTGACGTGCCCCGCGGCGGCCAGGGCGAGCCGGAGCAGCCCGCGCAGGGCAGGCCATTCCGTGTGCCAGGCGCCATCGGGACGTTCGTCGTTGAAGTTGGCGGCAGCAAGGTGGAGCTGGGCCGCGAGCTGCGGCGCCTGGAGGGCGGCGCTGCGGACCAGGACGGAGAGCACGGGGTTCTGCTTCTGCGGCATGGCCGAGGACACACCCCGGCCCGCGGCCCGCGGTTCGGCGAGCTCGGCAACTTCCGGCCGGCTAAGGAACAGGACATCGGCGGCGATCTTGCCGTAGGCTCCCAGCACCGAGGCGAGCGCATGCCCGAGGGACGTGATGGCCAGGCGGTTGGTGTGCCACGGTGCGGACGCTGCGGCCAGGCCCAGCTGGGCGGCCAGCGAATCGGCCAGGCCAAAGGGCGTGGACGCCGTCCCGGAGGTCAGCACGGTCCCGGCGGCCAGTGTTCCTGCTGCACCGCCGAACTGTATCGGCAGCTCCAGGTCCTCCAGCTGCCTGCCTGCGGCGGCGACGCCGTTGAACCACTGCGCAGCGCGGAGCCCAAAAGTGAACGGCAACGAGTGCTGGGTCAGGCTCCTGCCCACGCACAGCGTTTCCGCGTGCTGTTCCGCAAGGGCGGCGAGTGCCGCCGTCGTGGTTTTCAGGTCTGCCAGCAGCGCCTCGACCGTGTTGCGGGCTAGCAGCATCAGGGCGGTGTCCAGCACGTCCTGGCTGGTCAGTGACGTGTGCACCGCCTTCACTGCGCCTACGTTGGACGTGTCCCTCGCCTCGACCTGCTTCCGCAGGTCGGCGAGGAGCGGGATCACGGGATTGCCGCCACCCAGGGCACGGAGCGCGATGTCTGCGGCGTCGTAGCGGCCGGGTTCAGCGGCGGAGGCCACGACGGCGGCGGAACCGGCAGGCGCCAGGCCCGCCTTCTCCAGCACGGCGGCCCAGCCGGATTCGACGGCGAGGATCGCGGCCAGCACCGCGCGGTCCCCGGTCAGCGCCAGTACCAGTGGCGACGCCGAGACGGGACTCAGCAGGTCGACGTCGCCGTCGGCCGCGCTTTCGAACCTGCCCAGGGCGGGGTCGCTCATTGGAAGTCCAGGAAGACTGTTTCGTTCGGACCCTGCAGGTGGATGTCCCAGGTCAGCCCGCCGTCCGCATCGCGGCGTGCGATCAGGGTCTTGCGGCGTTCCGGATCCAGGGTGCTGAGCAGCGGGTCCTTGGCCAGGGCTTCCCCGTTCTCCGGCAGGTAAATGCGGGTGAACAGGCGGTTCGTCAGGCCGCGGGCAAAGAGGGCCACAGAAATGAACGGCGCAGCCCCGGGGGAAGTGGGGCCGGGGTTGACCGTGGTGAATGTGAACACGCCGGAGTAGCCTACGGAGCCGCGGCCCCAGCCGGTAAAGGTGTAGCCGTCCCGGACCAGCGAACCGGTCTTTTGGACAACCTTGCCGTCGGCGTCGGGCTGCCAGATTTCCAGGATGGCGTCCGGGACAGTCTCCCCGGCGCCGTCGTACACGGTGCCCTGGAGGCGGATGGAGCCCGGCGACCCCGGGGCCAGGAGTTCGTTGTCCTTCTCGAACGGCAGGGCGTAGCCGTAGAACGGGCCCACCGTCTGGCCGGGGGTGGGAACAAGCTGGGTGGTCTGGTTGCTCATTGCCTAGTCCTCATCACCTTCTGCGCCGAGCGCCTCGTTTTCGGTCCAGGTCCGCTTGGGCCCGGTCAGGATGATGTCCCAGTTGTAGCCCAGGGCCCACTCCGGCTCCGTGAGGTTGTGGTCATACTTGGCCACGAGGCGGTCGCGGGCGTCCTGGTCCACGATGGTCTGGTAAATGGGGTCCAGCGGGAAAAGCTGGTCGCCGGGGAAGTACATCTGCGTGATGATGCGCTGGGTGAACTCGGTGCCGAACATCGAAAAGTGGATGTGGGCCGGGCGCCAGGCGTTGAGGTGGTTCTTCCACGGGTAGGCGCCGGGTTTGATGGTGGTGAACCGGTAGGAGCCGTCCGGGCCGGTGATGCAGCGGCCGATGCCCGTGAAGTTGGGGTCCAGCGGGGCCGGGTGCTGGTCGCGCTTGTGGATGTACCGGCCGGCGGCGTTGGCCTGCCAGATTTCCACGAGCTGTCCGGCCACCGGGCGGCCGTCGCCGTCCAGGACCTTGCCGGCGACGATGATGCGCTCACCCTGTGGTTCGCCGTTGTGCTGGATGGTCAGGTCCGACTCCAGGGCGTGCACGTCCTGGTGTCCGAACGCCGGCGAGTACAGCTCGATGGTCTCCGGGTCTGCGTGGTGCAGGCTCTTGGTGGGGTGCCGGAGGATACTGCTGCGGTAGGGCGGGTAGTCCAGGCGGGGCTGGGTCTCGACGGCGGCACCGTCCTTGAGTGCCCGTGCATAAGCGTCTCCCAGGGCGTTGATCTCTGCACTGAGGTCGGCCTGGGTCTCGATTGCACGGTCCAGGGGCAGGTGGCCGGCATGTGGTTCGGCGGCCGGTACGAGCTCGTCGGTGTCAAGCTGTTGGGCATTGGTGTGCTGCGGCACGGCTGGCTCCTTTCGTGGTTGCTTGCTGGTTGAGTTGAAGGGTTCCGGGGCAGCGTCAGCGCCGCTGCTGGTGGTCGTACTGCACCGCATGCCGGACGGGGGCGTTGGGCGCGCCGTAGCCGTCATAGCTGCCGCGGCGTTCCACCATTTCGAAAAACACGCTCCCCACGGTGGCGGTGTAGAAGTGCAGGAACTCACCGTCGGCGTCGCGGTCGTAGAGGAGGTTCAGTTCCTGCAGGGTGGCCAGGAACTCCGGCGCCAGGCCGAACCGCGCGTCGAGGTCCTCGTAGTAGTTCGCCGGGATCTCCAGGAACTCCAGACCGCGGGCTTTGCAATCCCGCGCAGTGGCCACGAGGTCGTCCACGGCGAACGCGATGTGTTCCTGGTAGGTCCTGCGCGTACCGGTTCTCCCGCCGTCGGAGTCCAGAGCGTCCGAACCGTCCGAGGCGCCATCCTGCTGCATGAGCGGGGCAAGGTTCAGCACCAGGCGCACGGCGCGGCTTTCGGTGAGCATCACCTGGGATCGGACCAGGCCGGTGGGGCTGGGCACCTCGGCGAACGGCTGCGGTGCCAGGGCCAGGGCGCTGGTGTAAAAGAGGACTGCTTCGTCGAAGTGCTGCCAGGGCTGGGCCAGGTTCACGTGGTCGATCACGGCGGTAGCGGCCGCTGCGGGCACTTCCAGCCCCTCGCCGAATTCGCTGGTCCAGGCCGCTGTCCCGTCCGGGCTGCCCTGGCACAGGAAGATCTCGGTGGAGTCCGGGGCGGCGAAGCCCTGGAACACTTCCTCGTTGGCCTGGCTCTTGCGCGGCACTGCAGGAGCCTTGAGCTGCTGGGCCCGGGCGGAAGCAATCACGGGCGAATCGACGTCGAAGCCAAGGGCCGCGATCGCCGGCGAATCATCCCCCGACCCGGGGCCGGCTTCGTTGATGATCACCCGGGCGTGGCCCATGGTCCAGAGCTGGACATCCTTGGTGCGGTGGCGGCCGTTGAACTCGAAGCCCAGCTGGCCCAGGAGGGTTTCGAGCCCGGCGGTATCGGCAGCTTTGACCTCGGCAAAGTTGTACCCAGCCGGTTCTGCCACCTGGGGGAGGGTGGCCAGTTCCATGGGATAACGACGGCGGATCGGGGCTTGGGTGCCGGCCTCGCCACCGGTGGCGGTGCTGGAAAGAACGGGAGCGTTGGCGTCCAGCCACTTGGCGCTCTGCTCCTCCAGCCAGATCAGCGACCGCATGCCGTCCACGGCAGTGCGCTCCACGTCCGACTGGCGGAAGACGTCGTTGAAAATTTCCAGTGACACCGGGCCGGCATAGCCCGCGCGGACTACGTGTCCCATGAACTTGGCGAGTTCGAACTGGCCCTCACCCGGGAACACCCGGTAGTGCCGGCTCCAGGACAGCACGTCCATGGAGAGCTTGGGGGCGTCCGCCACCTGGACGAAGAAGATCTTGTCCGGATTGAAGGCCTCAATGGGTCCGGTGTCCCAGTCGCGGGAAAGGATATGGAAGGAGTCCAGGCAGGTACCCAGGTTCGGGTGGTCCACGGCCTCCACGAGCCGGTGGGCGTGTTCGTAGTCGCTGACATACTTGCCCCACGCCAATGCTTCGTAGGCAACCTTGACGCCGTGCTGGCCCGCGAGGTCGGCCAGCAGGCCCAGCTGCTCGGTCCGAAGGTCGTCGCTGTCTATGCTGGCGGTGGCAACGTTGGAACAGACCAGGACGGTGTCCATGCCCAGGCGCTCCATGAGCCTGAACTTGGCGTCAGCACGGCGGAGGTTGGCTGCCAGGAGGTCCTCGGACACGCTGTCGAAATCGCGGAACGGTTGGTAGAGGTCCAAGGTCAGGCCCAGGTCTGCCGCCATCTTGCGCACGTCCTCAGGCGTCAGCGGTGACGTGACCAGGTCCTGTTCGAAGATTTCGATGCCGTCGAAGCCTGCGATGGCGCAGGCCTGCATCTTCTCCATCAGCGTCCCGGAGAGGCAGACGGTGGCGATTCCGGTGCGCATCAGGCGGCCACCTCTTCTGCTGCCACGAGCTCCAGGAAGTGCGACCGCATCCTATCGGCGTCCGCTGCCAGTCCGGTGAAGATCCGGAAGGCATCCGCCGCCTGGCCCACGGCCATGCGGCCGCCGTCCAGGACGTCGCAGCCCCTGGCCCGGGCGCCGCGGACCAGTTCGGTGTCGATGGGGCGGTAGACGATGTCCGCCACCCAGTGCCGGGCTTCGAGCAGGTCAAGGTCAAGCGGGACACCCGGGTGTGCCGCCATTCCTACGGGGGTGCAGTGCACCAGGCCGTCGGCGATGGGCAAAAGCTGCGGCAGCTCCACCGTCGTGCGTGCTGTGACGGCGCTGTCAGGGAAGAAGCCAGCCAGTTCCTCGGCTTTCGCAGTGCCGCGTGCGGTGTCCACGTCCACCAGGTCCAGGGCCTTCACGCCGGCGGCGAGCAGGGCATAGGCGACGGCGGAACCCGCACCGCCGGCACCGAGCTGGACCACCCGGTCCAGCTTCGCGCCCGGGAGGCCGGAGGCGAGCGCGGCGCCGAAGCCGGAGAAGTCGGTGTTATGGCCTATGAACCGGCCGTCCTCGATCACCACAGTGTTGACGGCACCGAGCCGGAGGGCGTCCGGCGAAACCTCATCGAGGTGCTGCAGCACCAGCTGCTTGCAGGGGTGGGTAATGTTCAGGCCGTTGAATCCGAGGCTGCGGGCGCTCTGCAGCAGGTGGCCCACGGACTCGCCGGGAAGGCCGAGTTCCAGCAGGTCAATAGGGCGGTACAGATAGCGCAGTCCCTGCACGTCGCCTTCGCGTTCGTGCATGTGGGGGGTGAGTGACGGCGTCACGCCATCGCCGACCAGTCCCACCAGGTAGGACTCAGTTCGATTACTCATCCGTGCAGCTCCTTTGATAACAGCACCGGGCGGGCGCGCAGGCCAAGGCAGGCGCGGCAAGTCCGATGTTAGGGATTACAGTACAACATTTGTTCATATCTCGCACGCTTGTTCGAGATGCGAACATTGACTAACGCTGCGGGAGCCGGGCGGAGAGCTCGGCCGCCGCCTCCTGCAGCAGGGGGACGTGGGCTATGAGAGCTTCCAGGCTCAGGCGGAAGACCGGAACGGCCGTGGCCAGGGACGCGAAGGCATGGCCCTGGGAGTTGAGAAGAGGAACCGCCACAGCCCGCATGCCGGTCTCATTTTCCTCATCCATCACCGCGAACCCCTGGCGCCGGACTTTGTCTATTTCGGCGCGAAAGACGTCACGGTCCGTGATGGAACGCTCGGTGAGAGGCTCGAGGTCCAGCTCCTCCAGCAGGCGTTCACGCTCCGAGTCCTCCGCAAATGCCACCAGCGCCTTGCCCACGGCCGTGGTGTGAAGGGAGCCGAGGTGGCCGGGATCGCTGGTCACCCGGAACATCTGCGGACCGTCAACCTTGTTCACCGTCAGGTGGTGGTGGCCGTCGCGGACACTGAGGATGGTGGCCTCACCCGTCTGCTCGGTCACCCGCCGGAGAACGGGCATGGCCGTACCGGCGAAACCGTGATGGTTGGACACCCGCTGGCCCAGCTGGAAGATGCGCAGCCCCAGATGGTAGCGGCGCCCATCCGCTTCATAGTCCACAAAGCCGTCCCGCGTGAGCGAACCCAGAAGGCGGTACGTGGTGCTGAAGGGAAGATCCGCACGCCGGGAGATCTCCGCAGCACTGGCGCCGCGGGGTTCATCCCCCAGGAGGACCAGGAGGCCCAGCGCCTTGCCCACCATGTCCGTCCGGTCGCCCTTGGCCGCCTTTGACTCGGCTTTTGATTCGGCGGCCATGTCATCGCCCACTGTGGTTTGGTTCACACTCATAACCTGATATTGCCACATGGTGGCAACTATTCCTAGATGGTGATTATTTTCTTGACAGGTGACCACCCTCACAGTCATCATTGCTATATCGCACAAGTAGCTCCCACCATGTGGCTACTGTCCGGGTTCCCCCCAACTCCAGCCGTGCCGCACCGAAGCCTCCATCCCAGGCCGCGCCGTCGGCCAGCCCCTGATCCATCCGCGACAATGTCGTCACATCAAAGGAACTCCATGAGCCAGATACTTCCGTCCGCCGAGCCAGGCATCGCTGCCCCGGCCGGGACGCCGAAGAAGGCAGCCCTCGCAAGCTTCCTGGGCAGCGCCGTCGAATACTACGACTTCTTCATCTTCGGTTCCGCCGCCGCCCTGATCTTCCCCACGGTCTTCTTCCCGAATGCTGACGCGAACGCAGCCATCATGTCCTTCGCCACCTTCGGCTTCGCCTACGTGGCCCGCCCGGTGGGCGCCGTCATCCTCGGCCACTTCGGTGACCGGGTGGGCCGGCGGAAGGTCCTGATGTTCACCCTCCTGCTGATGGGTGCCTCCACCTTCCTGATCGGCTGCCTGCCGGACTTCAACACTGTTGGCTGGTGGGCTCCGGCCCTGCTGGTCCTTGCCCGGCTGTGCCAGGGCCTCTCCGCCGCGGGCGAGCAGGCAGGGGCCTCCTCCATGACGCTCGAGCACGCCCCTGACAACCAGCGCTCCTTCTTTACCTCCTGGACCCTCACGGGCACCCAGGGCGGTCAGATCCTCGCAGCCCTCGTCTTCATCCCCGTCCTGGCCCTCCCGGATGAGATCAAGTACGGCATCGGCTGGCGCGTCCCGTTCTGGCTCAGCGCCGTCGTGGTTGTTGTTGCGTTCTTTATCCGCCGCACGCTGCACGAACCGCCCGCCTTCGAGGAAGCCCAGAAGACCGCCCAGATCTCCAAGCTCCCCGTCGCCGACCTCCTCAAAGCACACTGGCGCGACGTCCTCCGGGTCATCTGCTGCGCTTTCATTGCCGCCGTCTCCACCGTGTTCGGCACGCTGGCCATCAGCTACGCAAAGACCGTCGCCGGCGTGGACGGCACCACCACGTTGTGGCTCGTGGTGGGCGCCAACCTTGTGGCCCTGGGCACGCAGCCCCTTTTCGGCAAGCTCGCCGACAAGATCGGCCGCAAGCCCGTCTTCATCTACGGCGCACTCTCCAGCGCCATCCTTACCCCGGTCTTCCTGCTCAGCCTGGAATCCGGCAGCGTCCCGCTGATGTTCCTCGCAGCCATCGGGTTCTTCTCCTGCGGCTACGCTGCCTCCAACGCCGTCTGGCCGTCCTTCTACGCCGAAATGTTCAGCACAAAGGTCCGCTTCTCGGGCCTGGCGATCGGCACGCAGCTGGGCTTCCTGATGGCTGGCTTTGCCCCGGCGATCGTGGCAGCCATGGGCGGCATCAAGCCCGGCGGCTGGGTCCAGATCAGCATCTTCACAGCCATCATCTGCTCCGTCGCTGCGGTCTCCGCGCTGACGGCCAAGGAAACCTTCCGGATTCCCACCAAGCAGCTCGGCCTTAAGTAACGCACCAGCCCACTTTTGAGACCGGAAAGCCCGCCATTCCCCCAAATGGCGGGCTTTCCCTGGTGATAAATGGGCCACTCCGGCAGCAAAAGTGCGACGGCGGGTGGCCGGAGAGTCAGGGCCGCCCGGTTTGAAGCACCTCGGCAAGATCGAAGTTAACCGGCTCTTCGAGCTGTTCGAAGGTGCATGACCCGGGATCCCGGTCCGGCCGCCACCGGTTGAACTGTGCGGTGTGCCGGAACCTTTCACCTTCCATATGGTCGTACCTGACCTCCACCACCAACTCGGGGCGCAGGGGCACGAAGGACAGGTCCTTGCCCGCACTCCACCGGCTGCCTTCGGCGTTCCGCGGCGTCCTTTCGCCTTCCTCCTGCTTGGCCCAGGCCCAGGGATGCCCCTCAAAGTCGGTGACCAATGGTTGGAGCTCGGCGAACAGTTCCTGGCGGCGCTTCATGGGGAAGGCGCCGATCACACCCACACTGGCCAGGGCGCCGTCGTCCTTGTACAGCCCGAGCAGGAGCGAGCCGATCGCATCCGGTCCGCTCTTGTGCAGGCGGTAGCCCGCCACCACGCAGTCCGCCGTGCGTTCGTGCTTGACCTTGAACATCACGCGCTTGTCCGGCTGGTAGCTGCTGTCAAGGTGCTTGGCCACGATGCCGTCCAGCCCCGCGCCCTCGAACTGCTGGAACCATTGCTCGGCGACTGCCCTGTCCTGGGTGGCGGCGGTGACGTGGATTGGCGCGCTGCTGCCGGCGAGCGCCTTCTCCAGGGCGGCCCGACGCTCGGAGAACGGCCGGCCGGTGTAGTCCTCGTCTCCGAGTGCCAGCAGGTCAAAGGCGACGAACTTCGCCGGCGTCTGCTCCGAAAGGAGTTTCACCCGGCTTGCCGCCGGATGGATACGCTGCTGCAGGGCGTCGAAGTCCAGCCGGTCCCCCGACCGGCCCACCAGGACGATCTCACCATCGAGCACGCAACGCGGAGGCAGGTTGGCCTTCAGCGCTTCCACCACCTCGGGGAAGTACCGTGTCATGGGTTTCTCGTTCCTGCTGCCGATCTCCACCTCGTCGCCGTCCCGGAAAATGATGGACCGGAAGCCGTCCCACTTGGGCTCATAGCTCAGGGCACGCCCCTGCGGGACACCACCAAATCCACTGACGGCTTTCGCGAGCATCGGCGGGACGGGCGGCATCACAGGAAGTTTCATAGGCCCCATTCTTGCCCGGCGGCCGCGCCAGCGGTAGGCCCGGTCCAGGAACAGCCGAGCTGAAAGCCTCGACACCATGCGCCGCGGACCTGTAGACCTTAACGATGGTCACCGTCGGCTTTCACGCCTCGCATGAACAGATCAGTCCCCGCCAGCTCCTTGAGGACGTCCAGCACGCGGAGCAGGCGGGTTTCGACGCCGCCATGTGCTCGGACCACATTGAGCCATGGTCTGCCCGGCAGGGCCACTCTGGCTTCGCCTGGTCCTGGCTGGGTGCCGCTCTGGCCACCACAAGCCTGCGCTTTGGTGTCGTCACCGCCCCGGGCCAGCGCTATCACCCCGCCATCACCGCGCATGCCTCGGCCACCCTGGCGGGCATGTTCCCGGGCCGGTTCTGGCTGGCGCCGGGCAGCGGCGAGAACATGAACGAGCACGTCACGGGCGATGCCTGGCCGCCCAAGGAGACCCGCCAGCGCCGGCTTGAGGAGTGCGTGGACATCATCCGGCGCCTGCACCGCGGCGAGGAGGTCACCCACCACGGGCTGGTGACCGTAGAGCAGGCCCGGATCTGGGACGTGCCGGAACCTCCGCCCCCGCTGATCGCCCCTGCCATCAGCGTGGAGACCGCCCGCCGTGCCGCAGCTTGGGCGGACGGTCTGGTGACGGTCAACCAGCCGGCTGACAAGCTGAAACACATGCTGGCCGCGTACCGGGACAACGGGGGCCAGGGCAAAGCGGTCCTGCAGGTGCACCTGTCGTGGGCGCCGCGCGAGGAGGACGCCGTGGCCACGGCGCTGGACCAGTGGAGGACCAACACCTTCGCCCCTCCCGTGCCGTGGGACCTCCCCACTGCGGCCCATTTCGACGGCGTCAGCGGCCACGTCGGCGAGGACCAGGTCCGGAAGTCGGTGAATATCTCCGCCAGCCTGGACCGGCACGCGGAGTGGCTGGCCGGGTACGTTGACCTGGGTTTCGACGAGTTGTACCTGCACTTTGTGGGGCAGGAGCAGGCGCCGTTCATCGATACTTTCGGCGCCGACGTGCTGCCGCAACTGCGCCCGGCGGCCGTTACGGACCCGCTGGAGGCCAGGCTGTGAGGATCGCCGAGACCTCGGACCTCTGGTGGAAAAACGCCGTGATCTACTGCCTGGACGTCGAGACTTTCTTCGACGACGACGGCGACGGCACCGGTGATTTCGCCGGCCTCACGCAGCGGGTGGACTACCTCTCTGCCTTGGGCGTGACGTGCATCTGGCTGATGCCGTTCTACCCGTCACCGGACCGCGACGACGGATATGACGTGACGGATTTCTTCACGGTGGATTCCCGGCTGGGCACCATGGGCGACCTCGTCGAGTTCATCCGCAGCGCCAAGGACCGGGGAATGCGCGTCATCGCTGACTTCGTGGTCAACCACACCTCCAACCAGCACCCTTGGTTCGTTGAGGCCCGGAAGTCCAAGGACAATCCGTATCGGGACTACTTCGTGTGGCGGAGCGACACTCCGCCGGACACCTCCTCCGAGGTGGTTTTCCCCGGTGAGCAGACCTCCCTCTGGACCAAGGATGAACCCACCGGCGAGTGGTCTCTGCACATGTTCGCCGAACACCAGCCGGACCTGAACGTGACAAACCCCAAGGTCCGCAACGAGATCGCCAAAGCCATGGGTCTCTGGCTTGAACTGGGCCTGGACGGATTCAGGCTGGACGCCGTGCCGTTCTTCCTCGAGACGCGGGGCCAGCCCAAGGACGAGGCCGCCAACCGCGATCCGCACGAATACCTCAGCGCGCTGCGCAGCTTCCTGGGCCGCCGCAACGGCAGCGCCGTGATGCTCGGCGAGGTCAACCTCCCCTACAAGGAGCAGCTTGAATACTTCGGCGGGGCCGAGGGCAACGAGCTGAACATGCAGTTCGACTTCATGACTATGCAGCACCTTTACCTGTCCCTGGCCCGCCAGGATGCCCGGCCGCTGACCGAGAACCTTAAGAGCCGCCCGCCGCTGCACCCCGACAATCAGTGGGCGATGTTCGTGCGCAACCACGATGAACTGACCCTGGACAAGCTCAATGACGCCGAGCGCCAGGAGGTCTTTGCTGCCTTCGGCCCTGAGAAGAACATGCAGATCTACGGGCGCGGGCTCCGCCGCAGGCTGCCACCCATGCTCGGCGGTGACGCCGAAAGGATCAGGATGGTGTACTCGCTGATGTTCTCCCTTCCCGGCACCCCTGTCCTGTTCTACGGCGAGGAAATCGGCATGGGGGAGGACTTGCGGCAGAAGAGCCGCGCCGCGGTTCGCACGCCCATGCAGTGGAACAGCACCAGGAACGGCGGATTCTCAAGCGCCAAGGCGTCCGACCTCGTGGTCCCGCTGGCCCGCGGCGAGTACGGTCCGGCGAACGTCAACGCCTCCGCCGCCAAACGGGACCCGGATTCCCTCTGGAACTTCATGGCCAAGCTGATCCAGCGCTACCGCGAATCCCCGGAGCTCGGCTGGGGCGAGTTCGCAGTGATCGACCAGGCTGAGCCTGGCGTCTTCGCCCACACATGCGTCTCGGACGGGGCCACCATGGTGCTGCTGCACAACTTCGGCACCAGCACGGTCAAGGTCACCGGCAAGGTGGGGCCTGAGGACGGGCCGAAGCGGGCGTTTAGGGGGGCCACCTTGCTGGACGTGCTCGACGGCGACAACGTGCCGCTGGAGCCCGACGGCGGCTTCAGCGTGGAGCTGGGCCGTTACGGCTACCGGTGGTTCCGCGTGCAGCAGCCGGGCGACCGGTTGGCGCCCTGAGCAGACTGGCGCCCTGCCCTTGTGGCAGCTCCTCGGCAGCTGACAGGTGTGGACCTACAGTTCCCGGCGCAGGACCCTCACTTCCCAGGGCCGCAACGCCGGACCGCCGTCGGGTGGGTAGTTCCCCAGGACTTGGGCGGCGCCCGCCCAACTGGGGTCACCGACGTCGGCCATTTGGTCTGAACCGGAGAAGTTGCCCAGTACCAGCAGTTCGGCGTCCGGCAGCGAGCGCGTGAAGGCATAGACGTGTTCGTCGTCGGGCAGCAGCATAGTGAAATCTCCATAGGCCACCACGGGGTCCGTGTGGCGCAGGCCGATCACCCTGCGGTAGAAGCTGTACACGGAGTCCGGGTCGTCCACCTGCGCGGCAGCGTTAATGGTGTTGGCGTTGGGGTTCACGGCAATCCATGGCGCCCCGGTGGTGAAGCCGCCGTGGCGGGTTGCGTCCCATTGGACGGGAGTGCGGGCGTTGTCCCGGTTCAGTGGTGCCAGGGCGGCCAGCACCTCGGCATCGGTGTGGCCGAGGTGGGTGGTGGCCTCGCGGTGGTGGTTGAGTACTTCGATGTCCCGGTAGTCACTGATGGCGCCGAAGGTCATGTTGGTCATGCCCAACTCCTCGCCCTGGTAGACATACGGCGTGCCACGGTGCAGGTGGAGGACGGCAGCCAGCATCTTGGCGGACACGTCACGGTATTGGCCGTCGTCGCCGAAGCGGGACACGGCCCGGGCCTGGTCATGGTTGCCCCAGTAGAGGCTGTTCCACCCGCGCTCCCCCAGCGCCTCCTGCCAGCGGCCCAGTGACTTCTTCAGGTCGGTGAGCCGGAGCTTCCTGGGCCGCCATTTGTTGCCGCCCTCCTGGTCCAGGGCCACGTGCTCAAACTGGAAGACCATGTCGACCTCCGCCCGGGCGGGGTCGGTGAACAGGACGGCGTCCTCCACGGTGACGCCAGGCATTTCGCCCACGGTCAGCAGGTCCTTATCCCGGCCCTCGAAGACCTCCTGGTGCATCTCGTGGAGGAACTCGTGGATCCGCGGACCGCAGATGTAATGCGGGCCGCCGTCGCCGTAGAGCATGCCGTCAGCCCGCGGCCCGTCCGGCAGGGAAGGGTCCTTGGAGATGAAGTTGATGACGTCCATCCGGAAACCGTCCACACCGCGGTCCAGCCACCAGTTCATCATGTCGTAGACGGCGGCCCGGACCTCGGGGTTTTCCCAGTTCAGGTCCGGCTGCTTCTTCGAAAAAAGGTGCAGGTAGTATTCGCCGCTGGCGGCGTCATACTCCCACGCCGGGCCGGAGAACGCCGAGCCCCAGTTGTTGGGTTCGGCTCCGGGCGCACCCGGCTCCGCGCCGTCCCGCGGGGCGCGCCACCAGTACCAGTCCCGTTTTGGGTTGTCCCGGGAGGAGCGGGACTCGGCAAACCACGGATGCTCGTCGGAAGTGTGGTTGACCACCAGGTCCATCACCAGCTTCATGCCGCGGGCGTGGAGGCCGTCCAGCAGTTCGTCCAGGGTGTCGAGGTCCCCGAACACCGGATCGATGTCACGGTAGTCGCTGATGTCGTAGCCGTTGTCGTCCTGCGGCGAGCGGTAAACCGGGGACAGCCAGAGGACGTCGATGCCAAGGTCCTGGAGGTAGTCAAGCCGCCCGATGATGCCGCGGAGGTCGCCCACGCCGTCGCCGTCGGAATCGGCGAAGCTGCGCGGGTAGATCTGGTAGACCACGGCGCTTTTGAACCATTCCCGTCCCGCTCGGCGGGCCGTTTCCGACTGGATTTCCTGGCTGGTCATGGCTTCCTCCTGGGACGCGGCGCGGCGGGATACGGGCTCAGTGAAAGTCTGGTTCCCGCAGGTACTGCGGTCAATGGCCCCCATTATGAAAAGATCAACCATGCGCCCTATGCAACACTCCAGCAAACTCCAGAACGTCCGGTATGAACTCCGCGGGCCCATCCTCCAGGCGGCCAAGGTCATGGAAGCCGAGGGGCACCGGATCCTCAAGATGAATCTCGGGGACACCGCACCGTTCGGCATGGAGGCGCCGGAGTCAGTGGTGGTGGACATGATCCACCACCTGCGGGACGCCCAGGGCTACAGCGATTCCAAGGGGATCTTCTCCGCCCGGACGGCCATCTCGCAGTACTACCAGACCCGTGGCCTCATGCAGATCGGCGTGGAGGACATTTTCATCGGGAACGGTGTCAGTGAGCTCATTTCCATGTGCCTGCAGGCGTTTATGGAAAACGGCGATGAGATCCTGGTCCCGGCCCCCGACTACCCCCTGTGGACGGCCGCGGTGACCCTCACCGGAGGCAAGCCGGTGCACTATCTCTGCGATGAGGCTGAGCACTGGTGGCCGGACATGGCCGATGTCGAGGCAAAGATCACCGACCGCACCAAGGGGATCGTGATCATCAACCCGAACAACCCCACCGGTGCTGTCTACCCGCGGCACATACTGGAACAGTTTGCTGCGCTGGCCCGGAAGCACAACCTGGTCCTGTTCTCGGACGAGATCTACGAGAAGGTGCTTTACGAGGACGCTACCCACATCCACACGGCCTCCGTGGCCGAAGACGTGTGCGTCCTGACCTTCAGCGGTTTGTCCAAGGCGTACCGCATGCCGGGGTACCGGGCAGGCTGGGTGGCGGTCACTGGACCCCACGCCGCCACTGCCGACTACCGCGAGGGACTTGAGCTCCTTGCCTCGCTGCGCCTGTGCCCCAACGTTCCGGCCCAGCATGCAATCCAGACGTGCCTGGGCGGCTACCAAAGCATCGAGGCGCTGGTGAAGCCGGGCGGCAGGCTGCGCGACCAACGCGATCTGGCGTACAAGCTCCTCACGGCCATCCCCGGCGTCACGTGCGTCCCTGCGGCGGGAGCCATGTACCTGTTTCCCCGTCTGGACCCGGAGCTATACCCGATCAGGAGTGATGAGCAGTTCGTCCTGGACCTCCTCCAGGACCAAAAGATCCTGGTGTCCCACGGCTCGGCCTTCAATTGGCCCGCTCCGGACCACTTCCGCTTTGTGATCCTCCCCTCCGTCCTGGACATCGAGGAAGCCGTGCGGAGGATCTCCACGTTCCTGGCGACCTACCGCAGCAGTGTGGCGGACTGACCGCGGGAGTCAGGTCTGGTTTGAGCGCTCCTTTGCGGCGGCAATAAGCTTCTCAGCCTCCCGCAGGATGTGGGCCGCCGCCGCCGACCCCACCGGCACCGCAATATTCCGGGAGGGCAGCGGCACGTCACGGTCCGGGCGCTGGCCGGCTCCGGGACGGACCCCTGGGACGCCTTCCAGGGAGGCCAGGCGGTCCAGTTCCTGGTCCTGGATGCCAACGGCCAGCGCACTCATCAGCTCGGCGTCTTCAGCCGTGGCGAGGTCGCTGCCGATCAGTTGCACCAGGACTTTAATCCCCGCCAGCCGCCGCTGAGGATCAGCATCGCTCAGGGCCGAGTCGATGCCCCACTGGGCGCGCTTCCACCATTGGTCGCGCCGGTCCGCGTGCGACTTCTGCCGGTACGTCAGGTAGGCCACCAGGACTACTCCGAAGGTGGCCAGGGGTGCCACCGCTGCAGCCCCCAGCACAGCAGTCCAGATCCCGTCCATGATCTCCATGCCATCACCTTAGACACGCCGCCCCTGGATCGGCTGGTGGACGCGGAAACGGGCCCGGCGCAGGGATCTAACCGGCTCCTAACCGTCAGGAAACGCGGGCGCAACAATGCCCCGCCACACTGGAAGTGCCGGCAAGCGCAGGCGTCCAGCTCCAGTCCAGGAGGCCCCAGCCATGTTGAAGGAAGTCAAAGCCCATGTCACCCGGGTCCGCGCCCTGGACCAGCTCCACCGCGGCGATGAAATCGAAGCCCGTCTCTCGGTTGGGCCCAGCTACGACGACGTTGTGATCCGCCGTGGAAGCGTCCAGGAAACGGCTCCGGGCATCGGAGTCGTCTGGATCATGGACCGCCACACAGGAATGCGCAAAGCAATCAATACCGACGAATGCAGCGTGTGGCGCATCGCCTGACCAGGAACGTTCGTGCCACTCAAACAGCACCACGACGGCGGGCGCAGTCAGTCAGGACTGCCCGCCGTCATGGAGCCAAGCCGGTTTAGCCGCCGGCAACCGACTGGATAATCAGAACTTCCTGTCCGTCCGTCACCTCAGTTTCCAGGCCTTGGAGCCTGCGCACCTCGTCGCCGTCCACGTAGACGTTCACGTACCTGCGCAGGGCACCGGTCTCGTCCCGCAGGCGCCTCGCCAGCACGGGGTAGTCCCCTGCTACCGAGTCCAGGAGCTTCCGCACCGTCATCGAGCCTTCGGCGGGCGCAGTCAGGATGGACTGCCCGCCGGCCAGGGGCTGCAGGATGCTGGGCAGCACCAGGCGGATATCAGGCACCCTGGGACGCCGCCGTTTCCGGAACACGCGACTCCGGCAGCCCTGCTCCCGCCACCAGGGCGGCGCGGACACACAGAACATCCGGAAGATGGCTGGCAACTTCCGTAAATGTCTCCCCCTCATCCGCGCTGGCGTACACCGCGCCGCCGCGGGTCCCGAAGTAGACGCCCACCGGCTCGGCGGAGTCCACGCACGCGGCGTCCCGGAGCACGCTGTTGTATTCCCCCTCGGGCAGTCCGGTGGAGAGGCGCTTCCAAGTGGCTCCGGCGTCGTCCGTGCGGTGCATTGCAAGCTTTCCTTCGGGAGGGATACGTTCGCCGTCGGCCTTTAGCGGCACCACCCAGGCAGTCCCCTCCCGCCGGGGGTGTGTGAGCATCACAAAGCCAAAGTCCGCAGGCAGCCCCTCCGCGATGGATTCCCAGTGCTCGCCGTTGTCGTCCGTACGGTACACGCCGTGGTGATTTTGGGCGTAGAGGCGACCTTCGACGGCGGCATCCGCAGCGATCTTGTGCACACACTGGCCGAATTCCGGGTTGGGGTCCGGCATGAAGTAGGCCGAAATACCCTTGTTCCTGGCCTCCCAGGACGCTCCGCCGTCGAGCGAGCGGTATACGCCGCCGGTACTCATGGCGATATGGACGTTGTCACCCGCCGGGTTGACCACGATCGAATGGGCGGCGGCGCCCCCGTAGCCGGCACCCCACTCACTGCGGTGCGGGTGGTCCCACAGCCCGCGGTTCAGCTCGAAGTGTTCGCCGCCGTCAGTGGATTTCCACACGGAAATGGGTTCGGCGCCTGCCCAGACCACTCCGGGCCGCGACTCTGCGTCCGGATAGATCTGCCAGATACGCTCGACGGCGGCTCCGGTGTCTTCGGGAAAGGTGATGGCCCCCTGTTCGGGCTCGGACCAGGTGGCGCCGAGGTCATCGGAGTGGGCCACGGTAGGCCCCCAATGCTCGGACCGGACCCCCACCATGATCCGGGTGCGGCCGTTTCGGGTGTCGATGCCAATGCTGGGAATTTCGCTCATCAAGAAATGCGGGCCGGAGAAGGACCACTGTTGCCTGTCTTGGCTGGTGGCCAGCCACAGGCCCTTTTTGGTTCCGATCGCCAGGACAAAGCTCTCTGTGGATGCCATGCACCCCATGCAACCACTCCGGCCGGAAGGCCGCAACGGTTTTCGACAGGGCCGGCTCTTAGTCCGGCGGCGTTAGTCCACGAACTCGGACTGGGTCTCGATGAAATCCCAGTCCGCTTCAGTGAGCACCGAGACGGGATTCTCAGGGTGGGGTCCTCCCGCTTCGGCGATGCCCTGCAGCACTGGGAGGGGCAGCTCCTCCGCACGCAGGTTCTCCCGGAGCCATTCCTTGGAGGCAAGGTCCAAGTCCAGCCACCACATGTAAATTTCCATGCCCGTCACGCCCTTTCGTATGACTCATACGTTAGGCGCGGGCATGTCCACGTTCAAGGGTGCCAGTCCACGAAGCCAGTTCCGTGCGGAAGGAACAAGTAGTATTCCCACGGCTTCCGCGTAGTAGCAGGTATCGCCGCAGTTCAGCGGCCTTTAAAGTCGAGTACCCGCTACTCGCGACTGCCTCTTGGGGCCACCCTAGCCTGAAGTGACAAGCAAGCTGACCGTGCTGCTGGGGCACTCAGAGTCACCGCTACTCCCCCTCATCATGGTCCGTTTCACACACACTGGGGAGAAAACAATGAAACGTACCGTTGCAACACTGGGGGTCATGGGGCTAGGGCTGATCAGCCTGACAGCACCAGCAATCGCTGCTCCAAACATGGTTATTGTCTGCCACGACGGTTCAGAAACCGGGACCGGCTGGGATGCGATTCAATTCAACGTGAACGGTCTCAACGGCCACGACGGACATGCCACCGACATCATCCCGCCGAATGCGTCCATACCGGGCGGCCTGAACTGGACGAACGCCGGAAAGATTATCTACATCGCCAACTGCGCGCCGTTGCCGCCGGGCGAGGAGCCTCCGGTCTATCCGCCGGTGGACCCACCAGTCGTCGTGGTGGACCCACCAGTCGTCGTCGACCCACCGGTTGTCGTGGTGGACCCACCAGTCGTCGTCGACCCACCCGTCGTCGTCGTCGACCCACCCGTCGTCGTGGTGGACCCACCAGTCGTCGTCGACCCACCCGCCGTCGTCGTCGACCCACCCGTCGTCGTCGTCGACCCGCCCGTTGTCGTGGAGACGCCGGTCGTCGTGGTGGACCCGCCCGCCGTCGTGGAGACGCCCGTGGTGCAGACACCGGGTGTTGTCCAGACGCCGGTAACCACCGTGACCCCAACAGCACAGACCCCCGTGGCACCGGCAACAGTACAGACGCCGGTAACCACCGGGGCGCAGGCCGTCAGCCAAGGCACCAACCGCGGCTTCAACGCCCAGACGGCAGTAGGCGGAACTGAAAGTGCTCCTACGTGGCTAGCGGGCCTGGCCGTGATGCTGGGCGCAGGCGCAGTGGTTGCTGTCCGCCGCAGGTCCCTGGAGGCAGAAGCAGGCTAGCACCAGTTCGGACTGGGCCGAACTGACCTGCAGGGCGCCCCGCCAACCCAAGGCGGGGCGCCCTTCCTGTAAGCACATTTTCGAAAAGCCTAAGGAGCATCGTGGCAAAGCAAACCGGCAGGCACGAACTGGCGAAACGGCGCCGCGGATGGAACCGCGCCGACCTGGCCATTCTTGCCTGCGGTGTTCTGGGTTTCTTTTCCTTCACATTTGGCGGGCCGCTGCTGGACCAGCATGGGGCCGCTGCGCCCGGAACAACCGGCACTGTGCACTCGGCGGGAACGTCGTCGATCGAACTGCCATTGCCCCTGGCCGTTTCTGGCCTGCCGTCCTCTCCCACCCACGCACCAACTGCCGCGCCCGTAGCCGCAGGTCCCGTCCTCCCGGCGGCTTCGCCGCCACTGCGGGTCGTCTATCCGAAAGCTGCGATGGACACAGCCGTACATCCACTGGCGCCGGACAGCACCGCCGTCGAGAGCCAGACAATCGTGCCGCCCACCACCATGGATGGTTATTGGCTAACACCCTTCGGTGTGCCGGGAAACGGATCGAACAACACCACTTACGTCATTGGCCACAGCTGGGAAGGCCAGGATGCCCCGTTTAACCACCTCAGCTCCGCGGCAGCAGTGGGCGACGAGTTCGAGGTAGTCACCGCCACCGGAACTATCCGGTATCGCGTGGACACTGTGACCACGTACCTCAAGGCCACACTCAAGGACAGCCCCATCTGGGACATGGTGCCCAGCAGGCTGGTGCTGATCAGTTGCTACACGGAAGATCCGTGGGGGAAAAACGTGGTGGTCTCCGCCTCACCAGCCTAGGAACGAACTCCCGGACACTGTTCAAGCACACCCGCCGGGCAGAGAATGAGCTTATGACGCCAGAACGATTCAGCGGTCCGCCTCCCCTGCTGGTGGGTGTTATCCCTGATCAGCACCCCGAGGTACTCCGTACCGCGACCCAACTCGCGGTGCGGCTCTCTGCCCCTTTGCTCTGCGCGTACGTAGACGAGGCGAGCTACCTGGTCGAATGGGATCCGGCCCGCTCCGCGCACAGGCTGTCCCTCCATCCTGACAAGGATGACGAGGACGTCCGTGCCGTGACAATGGAAATCAGGGCGGTCATTAACGACGCCGTCACCACCGCCGGAGACCCTCCCATCAATTGGACACTCCGCACCTTGGCCGGCGATCCTGCACGCGCCCTCGCCCGGCTCGCGGCAGAGACCAACGCTCCCATGATCATTGTGGGGACCTCCGAACGGGGACTCGCGCACCGGATTTCTGAGGCGCTCAGCGGCTCCGTGGCCTCGTGGCTCAGCCATCACCAGAGCAGGCCCGTACTGGTGGTTCCATACCGGATGCCCGCCCACGAGGACGCCGGATAAGGCCGCAGCTGCCGCAGAACGCCATGGCTGCGGCGCCCTGGAATAATAAAGTGAAAGTAGTTATTCGAGGTGGTGGCGGACCGCCTTACCGGCAAGTAAGCTGGTTCAAGCAGACCGATCCAGCCTGATGGAATGGATGGGTAAACTGCCCAAAAGCTGCTCCGGAGTGCGTATCCCCCAATAACGCACTCCGGAGCTTTTTGTTGCCCTTTTCCCGGGCATCTGGCAACGGCACTCACCTAAGCCGCCCTTCTCAATACCCCCCAGGGGTACTTGTGCTATACCCCCATGGGGTATACCTTGGGTTTTATGAACGTACCGGAAGAAGTTGTCGCAGAGCTGGCCCATGGCACGGATTCCGCGACGGAGCATGGCTATACCGGCAACAAAGAGGCCTACCTTCGCCGGCTCAAGCGCATCGAGGGACAGGTGCGCGGCATCGCCCGGATGGTTGACGAGGACAAGTACTGCATCGACATCCTGACTCAGGTTTCCGCCGTGACCAAGGCCCTTCACGCCGTCAGCCTCGGGCTTGTGGAGGAGCATATCGGCCACTGCGTCGTGGGAGCCGCCTCCGAGCCCGATCCCGAACTCCGCGCCGAAGCGATCGACATCAAAGTCAAGGAAGCCGCCGACGCCATCGGGCGCCTGCTTCGCTAAACCACCATTTACCGGCCACCAGCCGGTCCACCCTAAGGAGCCCCCATGAGCACCACCTCCACCACCGTCAGTGTTTCGGGTATGACCTGCGGCCACTGTGTCTCGTCGGTCAGCGAAGAACTTGAATCCCTCGCCGGGGTCGAAGCCGTGGACGTGGACCTCAATGCCGGTGGTATTTCCACGGTCACCATTACCTCCAGCCAGGAACTGTCACCATCGGAAATTGGCGAGGCCGTGGCCGAGGCCGGATACCTGGTGGTAGCCAACGATGCCTGAGTGCACCGCTGATCAGAGGACGCTCCGTGAGCACTGAACATCCCCACCAGCCCGGGAGCCGGGTGGTTGACCTTGAGATCGAGGGCATGACCTGCGCCTCCTGCGTGAACCGCGTAGAGAAGAAGCTTGGCAAGCTCGACGGCGTGGAAGCCTCGGTCAACCTCCCCCTGGAATCCGCCCACGTGAAAGTCCCCGCAGGCATCACGGACGAACAGATTACGGCCACGGTGGAAGCAGCAGGCTACAAGGCAAGGATCCGCCAGTCACCCTCCCACAGCCACCATGCGCACGAGCATGCCGAGGTTGTCTCAGGTGGCGCCACCCAAAGTGACCACGCGGACCATGGCACCGAGGGCGCCACTCCTGGTGGCGACCACATGCAGCACGGCGGCACGGCCTCCCAGCTCAAGCCGCGCCTCATCCTGGCAGCCGTCCTCACGGTGCCGGTCTTCCTGATTTCCATGGTCCCGGCCTTCCAGTTCGCGCACTGGGGTTGGGCGGCGGGAGCCCTGGCGTTGCCCGTGGTCACTTGGGCAGCGTGGCCGTTCCACCGGGCGGCAGCTATCAACGCCCGGCACTTAGCGTCAACGATGGACACCTTGGTGTCCCTCGGCGTCATTGCCGCCTACCTCTTCTCAGCGTGGCAGCTGTTCAGCAACCCCCGAATGACCGAACACCCCGGGATGGAAGGGATGGAACCCGGCGGCCTCTACTTCGAGGTGGCCGCCGTCGTCACCACGTTCCTGCTCCTGGGCCGCTTCCTGGAGGCCAACGCCAAACAGAGGGCCGGGGACGCACTCAGGGCCCTGCTGAACCTGGGCGCCAAGGACGCCACGGTCCTGCGGGACAGCGGCGAAACCAAGATCCCTGCCGACGAGCTCCAGGTGGGTGACGTCATCGTGGTCCGGCCGGGTGAAAAGATCGCCACTGACGGCTTGGTCATCGAGGGCAGTTCCGCGGTGGACGAGTCCCTGGTAACGGGTGAATCCGTACCGGTGGAAGTGGGCCCGGACAGCAAAGTCACTGGAGCCACCATCAACACCTCGGGACGGCTCCTGGTTCGCGCAACCCGGGTAGGATCCGAAACCACCCTCGCCCAGATGGCGCGCCTGGTTTCCCAGGCCCAGACAGGCAAGGCACCGATTGCCCGCCTCGCGGACCGCATCAGCGCCGTCTTCGTCCCGGTAGTGCTGGTCATCGCAGTGCTCACTTTCGCGGCCTGGTTGCTCCTTGCCGGACCCTCCGTCAGTGAAGCCGAACTGCGGGCCGCCTTCACCGCTGCCGTCGCGGTCCTGGTCATCGCCTGCCCCTGCGCGCTGGGACTGGCAACACCCGTGGGACTGCTCACCGGTACCGGCCGCGGCGCGCAGCTGGGCATCCTGATCAAGGGGCCCCAGGTGCTGGAGGACACCCGGACCGTGGACACTATCCTGCTGGACAAGACCGGGACGGTCACCACCGGCCGGCTGGCCGTGGACAACACCGTAGCTTTCGACGGGTTCACCCGTTCCGAGGTACTGCGACTCGCCGGCGCGGTGGAGGCAGCGTCCGAGCACCCGATTGCCCACGCCATTGCAGCCGCCGCCCTCGGCCAGGTCTCGGCCGCCGCGGCCCGGATGCCTGCCACGGGGGGTTCCGTCCGGAGCCCTGAGGGCCAGGACGACGACGGCGGGCGGCTTCCCGCCGTCGAGCAGTTCCGTTCGGCGCCCGGCGGCGGAGTGGCCGGCACAGTGGAGGGCCGTCCGGTGCTTGCCGGCCGCACCGGGTGGCTGCACGAGAACGGCGTCCAGATCTCCCCCGCGCAGCAAGAGGTCCTACATACCACCGAGGCATCCGGTGCCACTGCCATTTGGGTGGCCGTGGACGGGACCGCAGCGGGCGTCATCAGCCTCCGGGACACCATCAAACCGGGATCAGCGGCAGCCATCTCCCGGCTGAGGGCCCTGGGGCTCCGGCCCATCCTGCTGACAGGCGATAACGCCGCCGTCGCCGCCCAAGTGGCCGACGCCGTCGGCATTTCGCCCGATGACGTGTATGCCGGAATTCTCCCGGCCGGAAAAGTGGACGCTGTCCGGAAGCTGCAGGCCAACGGAGCGATCGTGGCCATGGCTGGGGACGGTGTGAACGATGCCGCCGCGTTGGCGCAGGCTGACCTAGGGATCGCCATGGGTTCTGGCACCGACGTGGCCATCGAGGCCGCGGACCTCACTGTTATGGGCAATGACCTGGGCCAGGTGGCGCAGGCCATTGAGCTGTCCCGCAGGACCCTGGCCACCATCAGGACCAACCTGTTCTGGGCGTTCTTCTACAACGCCGTGGGTATCCCCGTCGCCGCTTTGGGCCTGCTCAACCCGATGATTGCCGGCGCTGCGATGGCGGCGAGCTCCGTCTTGGTCGTGGCGAACTCGCTCCGGCTGCGCAGCTTCGGCCGCTAACCGCGCGGACTAGGGTCAGGCAGCGCCGAAGCGCACTGCAGCCCGGGCCTTGGCCTTCGCGGCCTCCGTTTCCCGGTCCTTGGCGGGCGCATGGCTCACGAGCGCATCGAGAAGGTGCGCAGTGATATGGGCGATCTCGTGTACTGCCTCGTTGAAGGCCGCCTCATTAGCTTTGGAGGGCTTGGTGCTGCCGCTGATCTTGCGCACGTACTGCAGGGCGGCGGCGTGCACCTCCTCGGACGTGGCGTGCGGTTCGTAGTTGTGGAGGGTTCGGATGTTCCGGCACATAAGGCCATGCTAGGCTCTGGAACGCCTGGGATCGACCCCCTGCCCCATCCTGCTTGCGGTCTTCCGCGATGGGCAGCGGTGCATGGGCAGCGGTCCCCATCGACAGTGTTTTGGGGCCGGGATAGGTTCTAGGTAATGGATCTTCCGGATCAGCCGGGGGCCGCTGGGGATGCCGACCTTGATCGGATCCAAGACTAAACG